>NZ_JAWOSW010000006.1:44500-215023 GCF_033338535.1 Vibrio sp. Vb2131 | reverse complement strand
ATGAGTAGTTTTACAGGCAAAGCCGAAACGGATGATAACCACCTACTGAAGTAGGTGGTTTAGGGCTGAAAATAAAAGAGAAGCATAGCTCTGCCTTTCTGTAATACCATCCCTAAGGCCATGGCCCTTCCACTATTTGCTTTCATTGCAGTAGAAGCTAGAGTTGACGACTGTATTGGAGCTAGAGACGAAAATTTACGTGAAGGAATAACAGCTTTGTTTTTCCAGTGCATTCGATCGGTTAACATACCAGACTTAACCGCCATGTTGCGATCTATCTGTTCCTTAAGCTTTTGTAACCTTTTCTCACCTGTAATATCATTTGGAAGCTTACGTAATGGTCCCGCAAGAGAAGTATCTTTTATGGTATTAACGGGAATTTTCTCATTATCTAATTTGCTTCTTAGTTCGACACAAGAGCTAAATAGTTTGTCAGCTGGATACATGTAATTAATGTAGTTGATTGATGACGGCGTATCTCTCTCGTGCGTTAGTATAGAAATGTACATAATGATTCTCTCAAAACCATTATTATGAACAGGATTGCATAAAGTTCCAAGCTCTAAGTTGTCCTAGTTGTGAGATATACCCTAATCAATGAAAGTTAATTTATAGTTAGATATTTGTTAGAAACACTCAGCGGTCATTACAAATAAACATTCGTTAACTATATGTGTTGTCACCATTACATGTAAGATTATTAAAAATAAAGGCTAACCAGTTGGTTAGCCTTTATTGATATTACTGCTACAATTTTGCTTTGGCTTTTACGCGGACTTTAATTAACACATCACCATCGACCAACCTAAGGTCGAATATTGGTGAATGTCGCGGTGGTGACTCCATCACTTTGTGACGACAACGATTTTACGTCTGCGCTAAAGTAATATGGATTAAGTGGCATTTTATTCTCTGCTGGTCGCGCGTAGTAAAGCTTGGCAGGCTGTTTTGCCATTTGTTGCGCGTACAAATACCCGACCAACGCATGTTCAAACTGGTGGTAACCATTTCCCCAATGGAACGCTTTGGTTGATTTAGGGCTTAGACCGACGCCTCCATATTGATGATCCACCCATGCATCCATAAAAGTGGGTAACGTGTATTGAAGCGTTTCTTTCATCGAACCATCAACAAGGGAAACTGTCATTGCCGCTTGATCGAGCTCTGCCCATTCCCAAGACGAGCTATAGTGCTTGTATGGTCTTGATTGCCAAGCAGGAATGCTCTCTTGCGTCCATTTACTCTGCCATTCTGGTGAGAAAAGCGCTTTGACTTGCTCAAAGTTTTGCTGGTATTGCGCTTGTTTAAGCGTGTGTTTCATTCCTTTGAAACCAAACTCTGTCCAATTGGAATTCTCCAACAACTGACCAGTGAGATACGTCATCCAATACGCTTTGATGGTGTGTCCAAAATCATTGTGTTTCGCATCTGGCATCATTACCGCTTTGTGGTGTATCGCGCCATAAAAACGCTGCTCTTTGACGGAATGGTAGTTATCTAGCATCACTTGCATCAGCCATTGCAGATCTTGCTTCCACTTGGCTTGCGCTGGTTCTGGTAAAAGTGGCGCCGTTAACAACAGGTAGCCATTAATTTGGTCAAGTTGAGCGACTAACTCTTGCTGCTTCTCACTTTCCCCATCACCATCTTTCAAAACCCACGCCAGACCGCGATCATCGCTTCGTCGGTATTGTTTAAATATAAACGCTTGCTGGTCGATAAGTGCTTGTTCAACCTTTGGATCTTGCGTTAAGTAGTAGTACATCGCCAACCCCACCAAGGCGTAAGCTTGGTCTTGAGAAGTTCGCTGTTGCCACTCCATCCCCGGTTTTCCACTACGCGTAAAGCTCACGAAGCCGCCGTTTTTCTCATCTTGTAGATGATCAATCAGGTAATAAGCCCCTTTCTTTGCCAGCTCTAATGCTTGCTTGTCACCCGTAAGATGAAAAAGTACGCCATAAGCGTAAGTTTGGCGCGATTTCATGCGGGTGTATTCGCGATCGAAGTGCAGGCTAATCCACCCTTTGTTTAATTCTTCACACGGCTTTTGTGGGTCGAGAATGACACCGTTATCACAACGAAAAGTCGGAAAATTCCCCGCAGGTTGTCCATGCGCGCTTTCCATCATCCAATATGGGGCTAGGCCATTCGTCACATGGTTTAACCAATCATCCCCCGAAGGCAGGCCTACATCAGCAAAGCTGCTCATGCTCGTCGTTGCGAGCAATAAGGTAAGATATTTAAAAGACATAACACTCAATTAAGTTATTGAACTTTATCCAGTATAAATAACTCCCTTTACGCATATTGTCGTCGTGGTCACAATCGCCTTACGCATTTGTTTGCATCAATCATCTTTCAGCCTTATTCGATGATTGAGCCGCGAATAAACGCTACTCTGTCTTCGACTGACATTTTGGGCACTTCGATCAATTGATAACCAAATTTGTGATAAGCGCTGGCCATCTGTTGATACGTAGCCACCGCTTCAGAAAAATCTTGCTTTCGCTCTTCGTCGTTGCTGAATATCGATGCCCAAGGTGGAAAAATGAATACTTGAGAATGATAACGAAGCATCTGGCAATGCGTGATGAGCTCATGCGAGATTGGAAGTTGTTCCAACTTACTGTAGCCATATACGTCCACAATACTGCGATCAAAAAACACGTCCCCTTGGTGGGCATTGAAAGCTCGGTAATTGCTCACTTCTGCCTTCATCATTTCGTCTCGAAAAGCTTGTTTGTCATTCCAAGGTAATGCTGAACCGTGATTGGCAACCTGCGTTTGTATTACTTGACGGCCGGTTTCTGGCGCGCAGATAAAGCCTTGTGTTTTTAGTTGTTCGATAACCGAGGTTTTTCCTGCACCGGGACCACCAGTGAATACAATGAGTTTGTTCAAAATCTTTTCCTTATTTTTTTGTTTGAGTGAAGTAATGCGTGTACAGTCAAGAAAATGGGCATCATCTGGCGTTTGAAATTGGAATTTGGCACGCTAACGTTAAGCGAGGATCGGTAGTGGGAAATTTGGGGAATAGAACTGAGCAGTGAAGAGATTTACAAAGTAAGAACCGAAACGACGTGTTCATCGGTTATGGAAAACGGAGGAATGCTGAGCGAAGCAAGCTCGCCCAAAATACTGGGTTGGGAAATGGTGCGATTGGTTCTGCTGGTTAACGCGTCAATTGGATATCTATATCAAGAAAATGGCACCTAAGCCTAAGAACGCAAAGAAACCGACGACATCGGTAACGGTCGTCAATACTACCGAGCCAGCCACGGCGGGATCAATGTTAAACTTCTTCAACGTGAATGGTATCAACGTACCCGATGCCGCGGCCGCCAAACTATTGAGGAAAATGGCACAACAGATAATAAGCGCCAATGGCCAAGAGTCAAACACCATGTAGACGACACCCGCGATGACTAATCCCATGATCAAGCCATTAATGGTGGCGATTTTTAATTCCTTATTCACCAATAGCTTCAAGTTACTTTGGTGCAAGTGGTTCAATGCGATACCCCGAATGGCCACCGCTAAGGTTTGGCTACCTGCGATGCCGCCCATACTCGCCACAACGGGCATTAAGATAGCAAGCGCAACGACTTGCTCGACCACATTATCAAAAAGCCCAATGATGGCGGAGGCTACGAAAGCGGTCAGCAAGTTAATCACCAACCAAAGTGCTCTTAGCCTTGTCGCCACGCTTAATGGTGTGAACAAATCTTCTTCGCTTCGTACGTTTCTGCCACTACAGCTTGTAGGCTGAGTTCGCGCAACGTAATCGCGATGGTCGCCATCGACAAGACGCCCATAATTTTGCCACCAGCCATGATAGGAAACCAATGTGCTCCACCATCAATCGAGACTTGTTTGCTGACGCTTTGAATCGTTTGAATATCTTCTAGAATTGGCGTAACTACGGTCAAGTCGGTAAGTTTGATATGATTTTCGTGCAGCAACAGGGTTTGCGGCTCTATCGTACCAATCACACCACTTGCATCACGCACAATAATCAACCGCACTGGACTTTGCCCACGTTTTAGCAGCTCGGTTTTGATGCCTCCTACGCTGTTTTTAGGGTTTGCGACCAGAAAGTGAGGCTCGGCATAACGTCCAACTTTGTTGTCTTCATACGACAATGCTTGTTGGATATGCGCGACAGACTCTTCACTTTGATCAATAAGGTATTCATCTACAAATTCGGTCGGTAGAAAGTCCGCAAAGATGATCAGTTCTGAATCCGTTATGTACGCCAAGCGTTCATGTTGTAAGTCTTTATTGAGTGATTGATGAATGTGCTTGGCGGTGTCGTATCGGAGCAAATTTAATACCGTCCAATACTTCTCAGGCGGCACTGCTTCTATGACACGCTTACGGTAAGCAATGTTGACCGATTCCAAAATGTTCGCAATCTGTGCTTCTTGATAGTCTTTCAAAAAGCTCAAGTCTTCGGTCGATTCTATCGCTTTAATGATCTCAGCAAGCAAATGTGGCACTTTGCGGTTAATTTGCAATTGGTTGGAATCTATCATTACTTTTACCTATAGCTTTCACTACCACATTCGCCGCATTGACGATATGTGCTATCCGAAGGCATGAATTCTTGATGTTAAAATTCTAGGCGATAGTTGACTTAATTGCGGAATTTATATTTCGCTCGCAGAAACAAAACGCCTCTGCATCAGTTCATGGTATAGACTTGAATGTGTGTCAGGCTCATTCGCCTTGTTTGATAATGGAGTAATCAATGGCACCTGTATTTTTTCTGACTCAGCAGGCCGCCTTACCAAGTCGTAAGGTGCTTCGTAAAGTGATTCAATTTTCGACAGCGCTGGCTCAGCCTATTGTAGTTTTAGTGGAAGACCATCGCCGAAGTGAAGATCACGCATTCGCTCATTTTCTCAGTTTCAACTCTGACCATATAGAAAAAAGACAAGCTGAGTTTGAAGCTTGGACCTTAAAGTTCAACGCATTAATTGTCGAACTTTGTGAAGAAGAAGAGCTTGAAACACCAACGCTCTCTTACGAGCATTTCAAAGGGAGCCATTGGGTTGAGCAAGTTGCGAAACGACTTGTTGACCACACTGACTTACTGCTCGTGGGACACTTTAACAAACACGAGATTCAAACGATGCTCACAGAACTGGCACAACAAGATTGCGACTTGTTGCTACTGAGTGAGCGTTCATGGCCTTCTCACGCCAACATGCTTTGTGCAATCGACCCACTTCATCGAGGGGATGAAAAGTCGATAGTAGATAAAGCCATCGTCTCGCGAGGCTCAAAATTAGAACAAACCTTAAGCGGGAAAATGACGCTCGTTTACTGCCGATACGTCGCGCCATACCTCTCTCGCTATCGTGCAGAGATATTAAGCAATCAAAAAGCAGGCATTACAGATTTTATTACTGCGCAAAAGTTAACGCGAGTTCCATTACTATTACCGGAAGGAAACCCTGAAACGGCGTTACCAAAAGCAGTTAAGCAATCACAAGCAGCGATTTTGATTATGGGTGCATGTAAACGAAGCATGTCATCCCAATTTTGGTCTGGCAGCACTGTAGACACGTTACTTGACCAACCACCTTGTGACCTACTGTTGGTCAACAGCTCCAAGGGCTGACTAGGTATTCCCTATTAATCTATCCTTTCAATACCAAGCGCAGTTATTGGCTCTTTACATCTTCTAACTGCGCGACTTCATGCTCTGCGTTCAAGGCTTGTTTCTGCTGCTGTTTTATCTCATCCCAACTGCGTCCCGACTCAATCGCAGATACACGCTGATCGTATTTGTTGCAGGCTCTTTCGAGTACTTTCTCAGGATCTATCCCCTTTTCTCTTTCCAACGCTTTTAATACGTTAAGGTAGTTCCACAACACATCGCCTAACTCGTCTTCCAAATGACAAAGGCGATCCTCACGAATCTCTTCGCGGACTTCATCAACTTCTTTGCCAATGGCCTCCAGATAAGTCTCTACGCCTTTAAACCAAGTATTGGTTTGGTCATATTGAGATTTTCTCGTCGCAATTGCATACAGCTCATCAAATTTCTTCATTGCCTCTCCGTAGAACACGTTTTTATTTATGCCTTTTTAGGACGAATAAACTTCCCTTTAGCCGTCACTCTAACTTCGCTTTCGACCCGCAATTGAGCCACCAGTTGATATATACCGCGTCGTTCACCTTCACAGTGTGCAGTAATCGTGACTCGATCATCTAACTGAATAGGTGCATGGTAGCGCACATCCAACTGCGCCGTAAGGGCTTGAATGTCTCTAGATAACAAACAATGCGTCATTGCACCATCGAGAAGCGAACTGGCAATACCACCATGCAACAGGTCTGTGTAACCTTGATGACGCGGTAAAACGTGAAACTCTCCGACAACAGAACCATCGGCTAGGTATTGGTAGTTCACGGCCAAAGAGTTCGGATTCACATTAATTGAAGAACAAACCGCACATTGATGATGAGACTCGTGAGTGTAATGACAGTAGCTGTTTGTGGACATGATAGTTACTCGGTTTCTCAAAAGAGTAATTAGCATATGCCAACAATTAAAAAGAAACGGCGAGTAATCTTTGTTTGCATGTTGCAGGGCCAGCAACCTCGCTTTTCATAACACTAAATAATCATTTTAATAATTAACGATAATTTCCAGTTTATTTAGAGTGGCGATATGGTTTGCATAGTGATTACGCAACGTTATGAAAAGGCGACTTATGAAGCTTCTCCACACGATGATCCGTGTAGCTGACCTAGACAAATCTATCGAATTTTATACAAAAGTTCTGGGAATGAGTGTTTTGGATCGTTTTGAAAACCAAGAATACCGTTACTCACTGGTGTTTGTTGGTAACCCTGATCAACCAGATGGCGCGACCATCGAGCTAACTTATAACTGGGATACCGACAGTTACGACTTGGGTAACGCATTCGGACACATGGCACTGGGGTCTGAAGATATTTACGCCGCTTGCGAAAAAATTAAAGCGCTTGGTGGCAACGTTACTCGCGAGCCAGGTCCAATGAAAGGCGGAGAAACTCACATCGCGTTCATTAAAGATCCCGATGGTTACCAAATCGAACTCATCCAAACTCACAAATAACGAGGTTTCCTATGACAGACGCATTATTTCAACCCATTCAACTTGGCTCTCTCTCATTAAAAAACCGTATCGTTATGCCTCCGATGACGCGCTCTCGTGCTTCTCAACCAGGTAATATCGCTAACTACATGATGGCGACATACTATGCTCAACGTGCTGAAGCGGGCCTAATCGTTGCTGAAGGCACACAAATTTCGCCAATGGGTCAAGGCTATGCATGGACACCAGGCATTTACAGCCCAGAGCAAATTGCTGGTTGGAAAAAGGTAACTAATGCGGTGCACGAGAAAGGCGGCGTTATCTTCGCGCAATTGTGGCACGTTGGACGTGTGACTCACCCTGATAACATTGGCGGTGAGCAACCTATTTCTTCTTCTGCGCTAAAAGCAGAAAACGTGAAAGTATTTGTCGATAACGGCACAGACGAACCGGGTTTTGTCGACGTGGTTGAGCCACGTGAAATGACCAAACAAGACATCAAGAACGTTATTGAAGAGTACCGCCAAGCCGCACTAAACGCGATAGAAGCCGGATTCGATGGTATCGAGCTTCATGCAGCGAATGGCTACTTGGTTAACCAGTTTATCGATTCTGAAGCGAATAACCGCACCGATGAATACGGTGGCTCCATTGAAAACCGTCTGCGTTTTCTTAGTGAAGTGGTAGAGGCGATGACGCAAGCTATTGGCGCAGAGCGTGTTGGTGTTCGTCTTGCACCATTCACTTCGTTAAATGGCACCGTTGATAGTACGCCAGTCGAAACCTACACCGCCGCTGCAGCGCTGCTTGATAAACTCAATGTGGTTTACATTCACATTGCAGAAGTGGATTGGGACGACGCGCCAGACACTCCGCACGACTTTAAAACCGCAGTTCGTGAGGCGTATAAAGGCACACTGATCTATGCCGGTCGTTACAACGCAGAAAAGGCGCAACACGCGATTGAAAGTGGTTTAGCCGACATGATTGGCTTTGGCCGTCCGTTTGTTGCAAACCCAGACTTACCAAGCCGCATCAAGCATGGCTATCCGCTGGCAGAACATGACCCTGCCACATTGTTCGGCGGCGGTGAAAAAGGCTTGGTGGACTACCCTGCGTATTACGCGGGTTAATTCATCTACGTAAAGCTGATTCGTAACTCGCGACAAACCAATAGCGAAACCAAAAGAACCTTGCTCTTCCCCCTGTGACACCAAGATGCAGGGTTCTTTTTAGGCAAGCCACCAGAATTAACGTCTTTGACAAGATGTACAACCTCGACACGCAGAGCGCGTCGTTTTACTGAGCAAACTGCGTTGTACTTTACAGTAAGCATTCTTTAAAGCACGACGACCTGAAAACCAATCATCCGGTTTAGTGAGGATTAAGTAGCCGTGAAACCTCTTAACCAACTCGGTTCGATTGTTTTCGATAAATCGGCTATCAAACTCGATGTCGAAGTAATTCAAAGCCTCTTCGATACAAGTAAAGCTGGCAATTTTTTCCTGAATCGTATTCTCTGTCATCGTTTCTTTAGCGTAATCATTTTCAATGAAGTCTAAGTGCCTCGCGCTTTACGTTCTTTGATTTAGCGCTTCTTAAGATCATTCTTTATGGGGTTTCCATATTGAAATTCAATTTGGGAATTCGTTAACCCACCTAGCATTTTCATTTTGACAATCACTTTAAGGCACTGATTTAAATAAACATTATTTCTGGTTCATATTTTGCTCTACTTCATTAAACGGAATGTTGGAGCAACACGATATGACTTACAGAGCAGAAGTAGACGGATTAAGGGCGATTGCTGTCACGTTGGTGATTTTGTTTCATGCAGGAGTTGAGCAATTCGCTGGTGGCTTTATTGGCGTCGACGTGTTTTTTGTGATCAGCGGCTATTTGATCACCACCATCGTGATTAACGACTTAGAAAACCAGAAGTTCAGCCTTGGTGATTTTTATGAGCGACGCATTCGTCGCATACTCCCCCTCTTACTGGTGGTGATCGCCGTCAGCTATTTGATGTCTTGGTGGCTATTTTTGCCGCAAGCACACAAAGACGTTGGTCAATTTGCAGTGTCTTCCATTCTCTCTTCATCCAACATTCTTCTGTATTTGAAAGGCCACAATTACTTCGGTTTAGAAGATCAAGCCAACCCGCTGTTCCACACATGGAGCTTGGGCGTTGAAGAACAATACTACATTGTCATTCCTTTGCTACTCATGCTACTCGCTCGTGGCAAAAACGCGTTTTACCTGACTTTTTTTATCACGGTATTTGTGCTGAGTTTGATGACTATTGTCTACGCGAGCAACGATCCTGATTTCGCTTTTTACATGATCTTCTCTCGCGCTTGGGAGCTGGCAACCGGTTCATTACTCGCATTAGTGATGAGAAAAGTCCAAGTTCAATCTAACGATACTCTAGCAACCATTGGTATCGTTTTGATATTGGCTTCCTCGCTTTTGTTTGAAAAATCGCAAGATGGCGCGGGCATTACGCTGCTGGTGCCGGTCATCGGTAGCGCGTTGGTGATTTTGTTTGCCTCTAAAGACAATGTCTGCGGTAGATTACTGAGCCTAAAGTGGGTCGTGTTCGTCGGCTTAATCAGCTACAGCTTATACTTGTGGCACATTCCATTATTTGTCTTTTACCGCTACGTGTTGGACACAACACAAGACATCAATATCCCACTTTACGTTGTCACTCTTTTTGTACTTTCTTACTTCACTTGGCGCTTTATTGAAAAGCCGTTCCGTAGCCGAAAAGCCATGAGCATGCGCACTGTGTCCGCGGTTATTGTGTTGTTGACGTTGCCCTTGCTAACGCTCGGCGTTATCGGTCATCAAAACGGTGGTTTTCCAGAAAGAAGCGCATTTTTCGAGGCCATGCGCGTTAACAACGGTTATGGTTTAGATTGCAACGGCAACACCAACGTTAACGATGTGTGCTCGTCTGCGCCGCAGCCCGCCATCGCTGTGTTAGGCAATAGTCACAGCATGGTTTACGTGAAGCGTCTATCCGAAGTAACACCAACTGGCGTGGTGCAACTTACTCAAGATTCCTGTGCGGTCGGTTATGTCGACATCCTAGAAGCTGCTGGCTCAATTTCTTGCCGACAGTTCTTCAATGAGGCTGTCGATACAATTCTAAGTACCCCTTCCATTCGTCGCGTTGTTATCTCTTCTAATTTCAATAAAGAGCTTTCACAAGCCGATTATGAAGCATCATTAACCAAATTATTGAATGAACTGAAAGGAAAGGAAGTGGTCGTTTTCGGTCCAACCCCTTCTGCACCGTTTGCGGTAGGAGAATGCCTTTGGAAAGCGCGTTTGTTTGGCGAGACAGAAGAGTCTGCCTGCGACTTTTCTCCCAAACAACATCACCCTCAAAACGTGGCGAAGTTAGTGAGCTACTTTGAGCAATTTGAGCACGTTGAGTTTGTCGACTTGACCGATGCCATTTGCAGAAATGGCGTATGTCGAATGAGAGTTGGAGCAAACAATGCGATGTATACGGATGACAGCCATTTATCTTACAAAGGTGCTGAGTTGGTGCTTGGGCATTACCTCAACACTACAAATGAAGCGCAACAGTTCACTTACGACCGACAATAACCAAGGAAATAAACTTTTATGCTTCAGCGTTTATCTCAGGTAAGCGCTGAATGCTTTAAAGCAAGACAAAGCTAGGCGTCTATTTGAAAATGCGCGGATCAAACGCGAAATCGAGCTTTTCGGCTTTCTTGATGATCTCTTTCATTTTGGGATGATTTGGATTCACCACGTAGTTTTTATCACGAGGTGAAATCGTTGAAGGCACTTGCAGCGCGGCAAACTCTGGATGAGGATCATTGAGAAACTGATCACCAATGTACTGCGTAGACTCGCTCGCCGGTATTGCTCGCCACGTCACAGGGAGATCTTCTTCATCTAAGGTGGCGATGAGGTATTCTGGCATTTCAATACGATATAAATCGTAAAGTTTGGTGATAGCAGGATCGTTGTTTACGTGAACAAACACTTCCAACGAGCAAAGGGATTCCGATTCAGAGAAGTAGAGGGCTTCGGTTCCTTTTGAGTTCCATCGCCCTCCAAATAACTTTGCGCCAACGGGGCTGAATGGCGTGTCAGCAAATTTCTTTTGTGTGAGACGATAGAGCTTCATATTACGAGAATACCCCGTGCTCTAAACGGCCGATCAAATCTTTTACGATTTCAAAATCCACCGTGGTCGAGACCATATCAAGTGGACGTTTTCCACCTAAGCCATACACATTCTCTCTCATCCATTTTAACGCGCGCTCTTCGTCGTCAAACAGTTCTGTCGCGAGTTTCAATAACATCGCTAATCGATAGATTGCATCACTTTCTTGCGTATTGAAGCGTTCATCGTTTTTTAGACGACGCTTGACCGTGCTGACAGGTATCAATGTGACGTTTTGAAACTCACTCTGAGAAAGCTTCACACGCTCAACAATATTGCGATACACCTTTGGCTCAAAGCCTTTGTGAACCGCATCAGTGCGACCTGTTTCAGCGTCTTCAATACCCAACATAAACCAGAAATTGGCTTTATGAGGTTGTTTCGGTTTGAAGCTTTTTAATGCTGCAGTTGCCATATCAAGCTCCTGTGGTTCATATGGTCCAGTTATTATGGTTCAAATGAGCTTAATTTTCAATCAAAGTAACAATCAAAGTAAAAAGATAGGTAAAGAAAAAGGCGAGCTTTTCGCCCGCCTCTCTTACTTATTCATCAACTTTGTTTACGCATCTATCGATGAACATCGTTTCACTTATTGCAAGTCAAAACGATCCGCGTTCATGACTTTCGTCCATGCGGCGATGAAGTCATGGATGAATTTTTCCTGATTATCATCTTGCGCATACACTTCCGCATACGAACGCAGGATCGAGTTTGAACCAAAGACAAGATCCACTCGAGTAGCCGTCCACTTCACAGCGTCGGTTTTACGATCACGGATTTCATATTGATTAGCACTCACTGGTTTCCACGTATATGCCATGTCAGTAAGGTTCACGAAGAAATCATTCGACAAAGTGCCGACTCGCTCAGTAAATACGCCCTCTTTTCCACCGCCGTAGTTACTGCCTAGAACGCGCATACCACCGATAAGTACCGTCATTTCTGGCGCCGTTAGCCCCATAAGCTGAGCACGATCTAATAAAAGCTCTTCTGGCTTAACCGCGTAGTCTTTCTTCAACCAATTTCGGAAACCGTCAGCAACAGGCTCAAGTACTTCGAACGATTCCACATCCGTCATCTCTTGGGTGGCATCACCTCGGCCTGGCGCGAATGGCACGGAAACATCATGACCTGCGGCACGCGCAGCCAGTTCAATACCTACGTTCCCAGCAAGCACGATAGCGTCTGCAACACTACAGCCCTCTTCTGCTGCTATTTTTTCTAGCACAGCAAGAACACGGCTTAGACGTTCAGGTTCGTTCCCTTGCCAATCTTTTTGCGGAGCCAAGCGAATTCTCGCGCCATTTGCACCTCCTCGACGGTCAGAGCCACGGTAAGTACGCGCGCTATCCCACGCCGTACTGACTAACTCACTAATGGATAGGCCACTTGCTTCAATTTTTGTTTTCACTAAATCGACATCGTAGTCTGTCTTACCTGCGGGCGTTGGGTCTTGCCAAATAAGATCTTCGCTTGGCACATCTGGGCCGAAATAACATGATTTTGGTCCTAGATCGCGGTGTGTCAACTTAAACCAGGCACGAGCAAAAACGTCATCAAAGTACGCAGGGTCATTTTGGAACTTTTCTGCAATCTTACGATATTCAGGGTCCATTTTGAGCGCCATATCGGCGTCGGTCATGATTGGATTGTAGCGCTTAGAACCGTCTTCAACATCGACAGGCTTGTCTTGTTCTTCAATGTCGATTGGCTCCCATTGCCATGCGCCGGCTGGGCTCTTTTTCAGTTCCCAGTCATACTTAAATAGTAGGTGGAAGTATCCGTAATCCCATTGTGTAGGGTGTGTTGTCCAAGCACCTTCAATACCACTCGTTACCGCGTCACGGCCAATACCACGTGTTTTGTGATTAATCCAGCCAAGACCTTGCTCATGAACGTCTGCTGCTTCGGGCTCTGGGCCAAGGTTTGCGGCATCACCATTACCATGACACTTACCCACCGTGTGACCACCAGCTGTGAGCGCGACGGTTTCTTCATCGTTCATTGCCATTCGCGCAAAGGTCACTCGCATGTCATGTGCTGTTTTGAGAGGATCTGGGTTACCGTCTACCCCTTCAGGGTTCACATAGATAAGACCCATCATTACCGCAGCAAGCGGGTTTTCTAAATCTCGCTCACCAGAGTAGCGGCTGTTATCAGCGTCACTTGTGGCTAACCATTCTTGCTCAGAACCCCAGTAAGTGTCTTTTTCTGGGTGCCATATGTCCTCTCGTCCAAACGCAAAGCCAAAGGTCTTAAAACCCATGGATTCGTACGCCATGTTACCGGCAAGGACAATCAGGTCTGCCCAACTTAGTTTGTTGCCATATTTTTTCTTGATTGGCCATAAAAGGCGTCGAGCCTTATCGAGGTTGGCGTTATCTGGCCAAGAGTTGAGAGGAGCAAAGCGTTGGTTGCCTGTAGCAGCACCGCCACGACCATCCGCAATACGATAACTGCCCGCTGCATGCCATGCCATTCGGATCATTAAACCACCGTAGTGTCCCCAGTCGGCAGGCCACCAGTCTTGGCTATCAGTCATTAAATCTTTTAAATCTTTTTTAAGTGCTTCGACATCTAGCTTTTTCAGTTCTTCTTTGTAATTAAAGTCCTGACCAAATGGGTTGGTTTTGGAGTCGTGTTGATGCAGGATGTCTAAGTTCAAGGCATTCGGCCACCAATCCATCACCGACTTATCTGTAGATGTTTGCCCACCATGCATAACTGGACATTTACCTACCGAACCGCCGTTTGCTTTGCTCATATAATGCTCCTTCGTGTCGTGGTTGTGGTAACCACTCTTTGTTATTCAATAAATCGAATATCCACCTCAAACAGCGTAGTTCATACACTGTTTTTTTAGTTAACGCCAAGTCAAAATTTCAAACATTTCAGCGAATAAATAATTGTTATCAAACATGTACCTATATGCAGAAAATATGGATAGAGATCAGTTTAAGTCCATACCTGAATACTTAATCCCAGACAGCCTCGCCATGTTGTGATCCCAGGTCGCTAAATCATGATGACTAAATTCATTCAGAGCGTGGCGACCACACGCCCTCGCCATGACTTTCATGAGCTCAACCGAAGATTCGAAGAAATTTTTCAGTTGCTGGGATGACTTTTCAACGTCGAGACGCTGCCTCAAATCGGCATTTTGTGTCGCAATGCCTGCAGGGCAATTATTGGTGTTGCAGATGCGAGCCGCGACACAACCGATCGATTGCATCGCACTGTTTGCTATCGCTACTCCGTCTGCTCCAAGTGCCAACGCTTTGACAAAATCCGTAGGAACTCGCAACCCACCAGTGATGATTAATGTGACGCTGTCACTTACACCTTTTTCATCTAAGTACTTACGTGCACGAGCTAATGCAGGGATGGTGGGCACACTAATATGATCACGGAACATAGTTGGCGCCGCACCCGTGCCACCACCGCGACCGTCTAAGATGATGTAATCAGCCCCAGCATCAAGCGCAAACTGAATGTCTTGCTCAATATGGTTGGCACTGAGTTTAAATCCAATTGGAATACCGCCTGTGATGCCACGAACTCTGTCAGCAAACTTTCTGAAATCGTGAGTAGTGTGAAGATCTTTGAACGTTGGTGGTGATATCGCTGGTTGTCCCTCGGGGATGCCTCTCACCTGAGAGATCTTACCTACATTTTTATTTGCAGGCAGATGACCACCCGTGCCCGTTTTTGCTCCTTGCCCGCCTTTGAAGTGAAACGCCTGAACATTAAGAAGCTTAGATTCGTCGTAGCCAAATTGAGCACTAGCAAGCTCATAGAAATACCGTGAATTGGCGGCTTGCTCTTCCGGTAACATGCCACCCTCACCAGAGCAAATCCCAGTCCCTGCCAACTCTGCACCTTTTGCTAGTGCAATTTTCGCCTCTTCAGAAAGTGCGCCAAAACTCATGTCCGACACCAACAAAGGAATGGCGAGTCTGAGCGGCTTACGCGCGTTTGGTCCCACAATCAACTCGGTAGACACAGGAACGTCTTCCAACAACGGTTGTGTCGCCATTTGCGCCACCATGATTTGTATAGCATCCCAATGTGGTAGCAAATGCCTAGGAACCCCCATTGCAGCCATCGGACCATGATGACCGAGTTTAGAGAGTCCCTCTCTCGCTAATTGGTGGATAAACTCGAGGGTTGGTTCTTCTTGAGTAGCAGACGCCGTTGGTTTGTCTCTTTTCTCTCGCTTTTGTTCCGGTCCCTCTTTACCGACTTGCTCTGCGGTAAATCGCTTGTGTGTACCATCACAAAAAGGAGCATTGGCGGTATGCTTACATTGGCAGAGATAGGCATCTTCGTCTTTTTCCGCACTAAAGCTCATTGGCTTTAAGCCGGTTCCCGAATGAGACCCATCGCAGTAAGGTTGATTTTTAGAACGCCCACATCGGCAGAAGTAATATTCTTGCCCAGCTTTCAACTCTACTTTGATCGGCTTGTTATCAGCGATGATTGGCTTGCTCATGTTGCCCCCTATTTATTATTGTTAACCATGCTTTCTCGCTGGCTTGCAATAAGCGTAGAACAGGAGCGTAAAGAGCGTCAGTGTCGCCGAGTAAAATGCGCGATTGTCGCCCGACTAACCTATACTTTTTATGGGTCTCATACACGTGGAGGCTATATGACGATTGCAACCCGATTAGATGAATATTTGACTGAGCATAACATTCACTTTCAAACCGTGAATCACAGCCACAGTCATAGCTCGCTACAAAGTGGTGTTGCAGCAGGTGTGCCTTTAATGAATATCGCAAAAGGTGTGATCCTAGAGGATCATGAAGGGCGTCATATGATGGCGGTCTTACCTGCCAACAACAAAATCAGTTTGTCGAGATTAAACGACGAATTTAATGCCACCTTCCACTTGGTGAAAGAGCGTATGGTTTACCGACTCTTCACCGATTGTGAACACGGCGCTATTCCACCGATTGGTAGCCCTTACCACATGTCGACAGTTTGCGATGAAAGACTAGCAAACTTGGAACATGTCTACCTTGAAGCTGGCGATCATGAAACTCTGATTAAGCTGGACCGAAAGGCGTTTAAAGAACTGATGAACGACTGTAGATATCTAAGATTCAGCAGTGAAGTTCTGCATTAAACTTGCCAAGATCTCTCGACACTTCCTGAACAAGGCTCTTTCAACAAGAGCCTTTCTTTGTTTTGTTGGTAGCACGCGATGGAAGTTTCTCGGACTTTGGTGCCCAGCGTTTCAGAGCATATAGAAACAAAAAACCGCCTATTCGGGCGGTTTTTTATCAATCAAATCATAATTATTATCGAACAAAGATCTTTTGGATCGCTTTTATCGCCATAGCCCTACGGCGCATTAATACGCTCGTTCTTGGCAACCATTTCGGTGTGTGAAGAATGGTTTTCGCATGACTAAAAGTTCTGAATCCTTCCTCTCCGTGATAATGCCCAATACCCGATTCACCAACGCCACCAAAAGGCGCATCTTCAGCGCCAACATGTAAAACCGTATCATTAACGCCGACGCCACCACTGTGGGTGTTGAGTACAATATGTTTGATGGTCGATTTGTCGTCCGACATAACATACAGCGCAAGTGGTCTTTGGCGCTGATTAATGTAATCAATCGCTTCATCAACCGCATTGTAGGGCTTAACAGGTAGAAATGGCCCGAAGATCTCCTCTTGCATGATTCGCATATTCGGCGACACATCCGTGACCAAATGAGGATACAGAAGTCGTTCCTCTTGGGGCGACGCTTCAACAGTGTGAAGGTTAGCACCTTGCGCTTTTGCATCCTCAAGTAGCGCAGTCAAACGATCATATTGTCGTTGGTTGACAATATGGGTCAGCTTTTGATTCTTGTTGGATTTTAAATAGAGCTTTTCAAAACGTTTTAAGAATAGCGAAATGAACTCTTCGACACGTTCTTGCGGTACAAATGCGTAGTCAGGCGCGACACAAATCTGGCCTGCATTAATGCATTTACCAAACAAGATAGCATCAACGGCTTTCTTCATGTCTGCATCTTTTGCAATGATCACCGGGGACTTTCCACCCAACTCTAACGTCACCGGGGTAAGGTTTTCCGCTGCCGCTTTTGCTACTGCGCGGCCAACACTCGTAGAACCCGTGAACAAAAGGTGATCGAATGGCAGTTGGCTGAATGCTTGTGCGACGTCTGCTTCACCCTCAAAAACTTCGACATACTCAGACAACCCACGGCAAATATCGACGATGACTTTATTGGTTTTTGGCGTAAATTCGCTGAGCTTCATCATCACGCGGTTGCCAGCAGCCAATGCTGTCACTAAAGGCGCAAGGCTCAAAATCACAGGAAAGTTCCACGGTGAAATGATCCCGACGACACCTAACGGTTGATACTGAACGGTGACTTTAGAAGGTGCGAGCAATAAGCCGGATTCGCGCTTGCTGGGTTTGCACCATTTTTTTAGTCGTTTGAGGGTATAATTAATATGCGAGACCGTTGGCAAAACGTCGGTCATGGCGGTATCAAATTCTGAGCGATAGCCAAAATCGTCACTTAACGCTTCAACCAGCGCTTGTTTGTTCTCAAGCAGCGATTTTTTTAACAAAACGAGGCGCTGTTTACGTTCATCCAAACTAGGATAAGGCTCGGCTGCATATGCCGCTTTTAAGCGTTCGAGGCTTTGCTGTAACAAGTTATCTACTTCAACCTCTGTGATTGCGTTCATGATGCTTCTCCTAGCCTAGTTTCTGCCAATGACGCCCCAAGTTAACACGAGCGCAACAATGTTACTATTGTAGCGCTCGTGAAGTTAGAGTTCGAACTCTGATTAAAATATTTCTGGGGTGGATACTACATCAAACGTAGTTCATAAATGCCTAGTCGTTGAGAGCGGTCAAGCATATCGAACTCATGATCAACGTATTCTTTTAATGTGGCGCCTGCACGCTCAGCAATATTGATGCTAGCGATGTTATCTTCCATACAATGGAACTGAATGAATTGTGCGTGCCCTTTCTTCTTCAAGAAAGGGATCAATACTGCGAGTACTTGATCAATCACACGATGGCCTCGCCCATTGTTGGCAAGCCAGTAGCCAATTTCAGTAACACGTGTATGTGAATCCACACCTTTAATGCCAATAACACCCGTAAGTTGCTCATCAAAATAAATTGCGCACCAGTGGGAATCCAGCGCGTTACTGTTCACTCGCTGGGAAATGTAGTTAACGGCCTCTCTATGATTCGTGACAGAATCCGTCCAAGGTAGATAGCCCTCAAGGCTCTCTCGGTGAGTGTTCACAACCTCTAGTAAAGCGGACGCGTGTTTCGTGTTGAGGGGCTCAATTGAGACCCTTTGCGAGACGGAAAAACGCTTCTGTAAGTGATTTCCTTGATACGTCTCTTGGCATGTGACTTCATCCATAGATGTTATTCCTTTTTATTGTGAACGCTCAGCGCAAATCCTAACGCTTCATTTTATGAGAACAAACCTCTCTATAAAAACTAATCAAAGCCGTTGCCGCTCATTTAGCCCTTTTGATCGATCAGCGTAAATGGCGTTAGTGATGCCACATCTACATAATGTTTCCATACATGTTCATAGAGGTGATGCTGATTGGCAAACGGAGCCAGCTGCTTAGCTTCTTCAAGCGTACACCAGCGATACTCTGTATGCTCTTCGTTAAAAACAACTGATTGGTTAGGCGGACAAAATAGCACAAAACATGGGATAACCATGATACGGTTATTTTTTGCTTCGTAGAACTGCTCTAGAAAGTCTGCTGTATGTAACTCAACTTGGTCAATTAGTGTCTCTTCTTTTAACTCTCTTAAAATGGTTTGCCACCCGGCTTCACCCGCTTCGATACCACCTGCAACGTGGCACCAATAGCCACCTTTTACGCGTTTGAGTAACAGCATTTTTTCTATGCCATCAATTTTTGAAATGACAACGCCTGAAACATGCGTTGCTTTTATCGGGATCATGTAAGCTCCTTAAATATCGAGTTTTTATTGTTACGCTGAAGAGAGGCAGATTAATTGCTACGTATTCTACTGTTTATTCATCTTGTCGACAGAAGTGTTTGAGTTGAGAGGATTTAATCACTAACTAAGTATGCTAAAGTGAGATCTGTCGCAACAAATGAGCAGTAAAATGTCCAATTCATTCAACACTATGATTCCCATCGGTGTGCGCTTTATGGTGCTTTCCGCGTTCGGCTTTGCTCTGATGTCGGCTACAGTAAAGCACGTCGGCAACTACGGTATCCCCGTTTTTGAAATCGTTGCAGCAAGAGCGCTCGTTTCACTTATCATTAGTTATTTCGATGTAAAGCGAAAACGAATTTCTGTATGGGGCAATAATAAGCCATTACTATTTGCACGCGGTGCTGTGGGCACGATGGCTCTGATGTGTGTATATTATTCAGTGACCACCTTACCTTTGGCAGAAGCGACGATATTCCAGTATATTCATCCGGTATTTACTGCACTACTCGCCGTATTTTTCTTGAAAGAGCGCATCCAGCCGTCAACTTTCCTTTGTATTGCGTTGTGCTTACTCGGCATCTATATCATGGTAAGCCCAGAAACTGGGCAAGGCTCAGATAGCGCTTTACCAATGTTTAGCGTCATGATTGCGATCTTAGGCGCATTTGGTAGCTCAATTGCCTACGTCATTGTCAGAAAACTGAGTCAGACAGAAGACAGCTCAGTGATCATTTTCTATTTCCCGTTGGTTGCTCTCCCCGCTTCACTCTTACTGATTGGCGACGATTTTGTAATGCCCGATCTATATCTGACTTTCATGTTGGTTCTAGTTGGTGTCTTTACCCAAATTGGGCAATTGGGGTTAACCAAAGCGATGCAAACTCAACAAGCGGGTAAAGCCTCCGCTTATTCGTATATCCAGATCGTATTTTCTGTGTTGTTAGGCATCATTTTCTTTGGCGAGGTTCCGATCATTTGGACGTACGTCGGTGGCGGTCTGATTGTTACAGGCGCATTAATTAATGCGTTTGGTCATCACTTACGGTTACCTTTTGTTAAGCGCAACGCTTGATATACCTACCTAGAACCGTAAACACGACATTTAGAAAAACAGCCAGAGTGACTCTGGCTGTTTTGTGTTTAGCCTAACGTTAAGCTGATATTTTTAACCCTGCGATACCAGCGACAATCATTAGAAAGCTTAAGGCTTTGATAAGTGTTGCTGGCTCATTGAACAGATAAATACTCACGACTGCCGTGCCTATTGCGCCAATCCCTACCCATACGCCATAAGCAATGCCTAAAGGCAAGGTTCTTAACGCAATGCCAAGCAACCAAAAGCTCAATAACATAAAGACAATAGTGAATGCCGAAGCGCCGAATTTGGTAAAGCCTTGTGAATATTTAAGACCGACAGCCCATGCGATTTCACACAGGCCCGCAATGAAGAGAATTCCCCAAGCCATGTCACATTTCCCAACGAGATGGGGTCGTCCCCGAGAAAAGATAGAGCGGTGAGGTCGTCCTCACTTCTGATTGACTGCTTATTATATACAGAAATTTAAACATAAAAAATAAAACACGGCGATAAGCATACAACTCAAACATCTCATGCACGCTTAAATTCTACGCTTTTCTTTTTAACGGTGGCGGGCTCTCTATGTTCGCATCAATAACGACACCGTTTTTTAACAATTTACATATAACCTTATGGTGTTGAAAGTGTTGCATTTATTGCACAAATCACACAAAAACTAATTGAACATGTAAATATGAAAACGTTTGTGTGACTAATATCGCTTAAAACAATGACTGATGACTTTAATATTCAGCCGAATTAATTATAAGGTATGACGTACCCATGAAAGCAATCAAAACCTCTATCGCTGTCCTTGTTGGCGCCGCTCTACTATCTGGATGTAATGACGACACTGAATACGTCAATGTTCAGCCTAAAGAAGTAAAAATAGCGACTTACAACCTCTCTTTTGACCGCGCTACCTTCGAAACTTTGGTAGGTGAAATGCAAATTGAACCAACGCAGCAAACTGCGTTGGTCACCTCTTATTTAGACGGTTCAATCGCAGCCGAAGACAAAACCACTGCGGAAAAAGTCATTCAAATTCGTAACGTTGCAGCAATCATTCAAAAGAATCGTCCTGATGTTCTTATGATGGCGGAATACAACAACGACGGAACAGGCGAAAACAAAGCAGCCATTGAAGGATTCCAGAAGAACTACCTGTCTGTCGCGCAAAGCATCAATGGCGCGGGCGGTGAAGCAAACCTTGAGCCTATTAAATACCCTTATGCTGAATCTTATTCAACTAATACAGGGTTGTTGAGTGAGTTTGATCTCGACAACAACGGAACCGCAGGTCAAATGCCAGGTGATGCATGGGGCTTTGGCATGTACCATGGTCAATATGCATTTGCCCTTATGTCTAAGTATAAAATTGACACGGCAAACACACGTACATTCCAAGCATTTAAATGGAAAGATATGGAAGGTGCGAAAATTCCAACCATTACTATCTGTGACGGTTCGCAAAAGATTCCAGACAGCATGAAGTGTGGTGATGAATGGTACTCAGCGGAAGAATGGGATCAAGTGCGTCTATCTTCGAAAAATCACGTCGACGCGCCAATCATCATTCCAACTCGCAATGGCGAAGAAGTTGTACACTTGTTGATGTCTCATCCTACTCCACCAGTATTCGACACCGGTAAAAACAAAGCGCAAAACGCAGCAGAAGTGGAGTTTTGGCATCATTACATTCAAGGCAAAGACTATTTTTACGACGATGCGGGTAAAACAGGTGGCTTAACGAACGGCACTAAATTCGTAATGATGGGTGATCAAAACCTTGATCCAGTGGCTGGTGACGGTATTAGCTCTGTAATGCAAGAGCTGCACAACGATCCATTGGTTAATCAAACCGTGATGAATGGTGAGCTTTACCCAACAAGCTTTGGTGCAGCTGAACACGCTGTTGACCGCAGTTCAACTCACCCATATCCGAATCGCATCACTTCAACGTTTGGCTTAGGGGTAGACTATGCCTTGCCTTCAGCAAATTTGAATGTAATAGACTCTGGTGTGTACTGGTCAGCGTCTTATGAAGAAGGCCGTAAACTATTTAACGATGCACGTATCGGTAAGTATGGTGATGGTAAGGATGTATCTTCCGACCATCGCATGATCTGGATTAAAGCACAGTTCTAGACTGCATAAAAAAAAGCCAACCACAAGGAGTCGTGATTGGCTGTATATATTTGTGAACAAGATGGTTCACTAACAACGTCAGTTGGCTAGGTGATCCTCGGCTTAGAAAGGGTCACTCATACTAAAGCATGAGGCGTGCCAACTTTTCAGTGCACAAAAACAGGTTGTTATTTAATCACTTTCATTAAAACTTAACCAATAGCTACTGTTTGCTCACAGAATAAATTGCAATTTGCAAACTACCATTGGCATTTCGCAATAAACCTGATCTTTAGCTCTTGCTTTTATTGCTTCCTAGCTAAGTCGCGTGCAAGGATTAACGCAAGTCCGAATACTTGCAAGAAGAGTCCGATATTCTTGTACCAAGCGATCTTTTCATCCTGCTTTGCCATTACCTCATTGAGCTCTACATTCTCAATGTAGTAATTATCGATGCGGTCTCTATACGAAGCTTGTGCCTGATTTATCTTTGACATCAGTTGAGGAAGTTGATCAATTTTTATTTCATCCGACTCGTTGAGAACCCAGGAAGATAAATGCCCTGCTAATACCTCTTCTAGCTCTAAAGGTATCGCTACGCTCTGACTTATGTGCACATGCAGCAGTAAAGCTTCTCTTTTTCTTTCTAGGGTTTCCACACTGTTCCATGCGAGTTGGATGGAATACAAGTTTTCTGCTGTTTGCTCTGCGAGCTGCGAGTGCTGTTTACCCAACTTATCAAGGACTAAGCTAGTAACGATGATCGCGCCAATATTCAGTACTAATCCAATCAGAACGAGTACCCAAGGCGATGGAATATAACGTCGCAGACTTACCATAACTTATCGTATGGCAGGTAAATCATATTTAACACAACCAATGAAAGTATCACCAGAAATGTCACCTGCATCCCTCTAATGCGCTTTTTCAAGTCTTTTTTCAATATGCCTTTAGCATGAATAACTCGACCAATTACAAAAATAACACCGATGAGATGTATCCATGTTGGGTAAGCACTATTGAATTCTAAAAGTGCCATTAAAATCAGGGTGATGGGGATATATTCTGTCGCATTACTCTGGGCACTACGAGCAATTTGTAGAGCCTCTACCCCACCATCGGCATAAGCAATTTGATTTAAGCGACGTTGCTTAATTACTTGAACAGCCAACCAAATAATGAGTATTGCGAGAATGTTGGCATACAGAGCAGTGATCATATGTCGTCCTTCTTGATCTGGTTTTCACTTATATAAGCGTGTCACTTGGCTATAACTATAGCGGTATCATTATGATAATGCGTAAAATAATCTCAAGTTATGATTTCTATTCAGGCAAAAAACGAAAGCCAATGCTTCATGACATTAAAAATGCCCTCGAATGGAGGGCATAAGAATAAAGAAGCTAATATGTGAGAATATTGAAACCACTATAAGGGGTGTTTGACCAGCTTTTTGCGCCGATGCCCTTTGATAATACTTTCAAAAATGGTGAACAACAGCCCTACCCAAATAAATGCAAAGGTCACCGCTTTCACTTCGTCAAACAACTCGCCAAAAAACATAACTGCCAACACAAACTGCAAGCTTGGCTCGATGTATTGCATTAGACCGACGGTTGATAAATTAGTTATACGTATTGCGATAGAATAAAATACAAGTGGTAAAAGTGTGATAGGTGCACTGCCAAAATACAAAAGCAATGTTTTGGTATCTGTGCCCGAAGCCAGTTCACCAGTTGCCCATTGTTTATAGAGCAAATATGCGAGTGCAACTGGAGTCAGTAACAACGCCTCAACAAACAAGGTTGTACTCCAGTCATAATTTATCTTCTTCTTGTAAAGCCCATACAAAGCAAAGAACAACCCCATCGTTAGTGCGATAACGGGCAGCTGACCATAGTGAATCACTTGATACATAACACCAATTGTTGCCAGCACGATTGCAATAAGTTTGCCTTTTGAGAGCTTATCCCCAAGAATAAATACGCCTAGTGCAACAGATACTAATGGTCCAATAAAGAAGCCTAAGCTGGCATCAATGACCCGATGATGGGTCAAAGCCCAAGTGAACGCACTCCAAGAAATACACATCAAACTGCTCGCCACAAACGTGTACCACAAGGACTTTTTATCAAGCCAGATTTCTTTCCAATTCAGCCCTCGACGGGTTATCCCAAGTACAATTAGAAACCCGACAGGTACAGACCCAATGATTCGCCATGCTAGCAACTCATCCATAGAAGCATTTGGTAAATAACGATAATAAATTGGTAGCAATCCCCAGATCACAAAGGAGAATGCTGCCATAAAAGTGCCATAACGAGTGTTATTCATAAAACTATCGCCCATCTAAACGACCAAATTTGGCGTAAGTAAACAAGTCCGCCATACATAAAAAGGAATGCAATCCCGCAGTGACTTTATGATGCAGATGGCATTATTGGCTCAACGCTTGTACGACGGCGGTAAAGCCACTCACAAAACACAACATAAGTGCCCCAAACCGAATCTTTTCTTTTGGTAACGACTGGGTAGTTTTCATTGCTAGCCAGTAACCAAGCGCCGCAGCAGGTAATAGAGGAATAGTAATGACCAAATGATGCAATGTGAAGAAGCCCACTGGGATTTGTACTATTAGTGAAATAATCGAACTGAAAACAAAAAAAGCCGATAAGTTGCCGCGTAACTGATTCGCTTCTTGATGCTGCAACAATAACGCCATCGGAGGGCCTCCAATCGCAGAACTGGTACCAAACAACCCAGAAAAGAAACCAGCACATGTCATACGCGAAGGCGTAGGCTCAACCCGAAACGGTAAAACACTCACCACGACTGCAAACAGCACCAACAAACCAATCCAAAGCGTGAGAGTTTGTGTAGATACAAAAAAGAGTAGCAAGCCACCAGCAATTGATCCCGGCACTCGCCCAATCAACGCCATCTTTAAGCCGCCGATTTCAACACTACTGCGGTGCTTCATCGCATTCATCAACGAAATAAATAACGCGACTAAACAGATTGGCGCAGGAACATATTCTGGCGCCCAAAGAATCAGTAAAGGTGCGGCAACAATAGCCAAGCCAAAACCGATTGCGGTCTGGACATAAGAGCCAAGAAATATCAAACCTATTGCAAGGAAGTTTATCGAATCGAATTCCATTTAGATTATTCTTATATTTGAAAAATAAACACAAAACCAAAGCACATTCGCATGCCGAATACCTCAGGCACACTGCGATATGAATTCCGCGTAGCATTCATCAAAGTGAATAAAAAGACAATCCATTTGTGCGGTTCGCCCTCATTTGCATTTTGTATTTCATTCCACTGATGTACATGTTTGCTTACATCGAAGAGGATTCATGCTCGCCTGTTCACGCAGCATTTCTTCAGCGGAATTAATGACCTCTTAAAATCTAGCAGAATTAGACCCGTGAATTCTCCATTGCATTTAATGGATTCAGTCAATTAGTGCGGCGTCGGTATAGCACTTTACAATTCACCTCTTTATACTACTGATCGATTTATCATTACCGTACTTATTTACACAATAAACAAGTGTACGGTCAGTGTTTTTCTACCTTTAACTTGCTGTGAAAATAATATGAAGAAACAAACGGGATTTACTCTAATAGAGTTGGTCGTAGTTATTGTCGTGCTCGGTATTCTTGCTGTCACTGCCGCGCCACGCTTTTTAAACCTTCAAAGTGATGCACGTGAAGCTCGTTTGGAAGGAATGAAAGGCGCTATTGCGTCAGCATTAGGCGTCGGTTATGGGAAAATGGCGATTGCGGGATTGGAAAGCAAGCCTTACGTTTCAAACTTCGTAGACAGTGCTTTAATGGCAGATTTACCATTTGACGGCTGTAATATTGGTGGTTCAAAGCGCTGTGTTTTTTTATATGGATATCCTGATTCTGATAGCGAATCGATGAAGTTACTCGTGCAAGGACTGAACGAAGAAGACTCGGATTGGAAAACATTTCATCACCCGGCTGGTTCAACAACTCGCGAAATGGTCATTGCTGCAGCCGACGAAAAAAGAGCTAGCCTTACACAATGCGGAATTTTATATGGGCCACCGCAGACTCCAAACGAGAGTTACACCTTAGATATTCTTCCCTGCCCTCAATAAAAATAAGGCTGCCAATCGGCAGCCTTATTTGTTTCATCTGATCGGTTTTTTACGCAAAGTTAAACACGTATTTATCCATCATATTCACCATGCGGCCAATCTCTGGCTTGGTAATCGTATCATTTGCGCCAAGAGATAGTGCTTTCGCTCGGTTATCCTCACTCATCAATGACGAGAACATAATGATCGGCATTTCATGAAACGCTTCGGTATCTCGTAGTCTCTTCACTAAGTGCATACCATCCATTCGAGGCATTTCTACGTCCGTAACCACCGCATCTAATAGCTCTTTAACTGGCAAGTTTTCTTCTTTCGCGACCTCGATCAAGCTCATCAACTTCTCATGCGCCTCACCACCGTCTTTACATGTGATCACATTGTAACCTGAAGAAGCTAATGTATCTTGGATCAAAGAGCGAATAAATGCTGAGTCATCCACCACCATGATCGTTTTAGCATTACGCTTACCGACCATTCTCTGGTTGAGATCCACCGACTTGTCCCCTTTCACATCGTATTTTTCCATACTCAGTTCTGGGTTGATGTCTGCGATGATTTTTTCAAAGTCGAGAATCATGATCAGGTTGCCTTCTTTACGGACAACGGCTACTACACAATCTTGTTCGCCCGCTTCCAAAAACTGACTTGGTGATTCCACATCATTCCAAGAGATACGATGAATACGCGAAATGCTGTCAATTAAGAAGCCATTGGTCATTTTGTTGAAATCCGTAACGATTACAAACTTGTGCTCCAGATCTTGTCGTGTTGGCACACCTAACCAACCAGCTAAATCCACTAAAGGCGTCAGTACATCTCTGGATGAGAACACACCAATCATATGAGGTTGTGCGTTTGGATAATCGGTTGTTTCTGGCACGCGAATCACTTCTCGTACTTTCGCAACGTTAATGCCGTAATAACAAGTTTTTGTGCTGCCATCTGGCAATGTTTTTTCTAAATGAAACTCGATGATTTCAAGCTCATTGGTACCACTTTCTGTCAAAATGGTGCTGGTTACGTTACTCATAAAGCCAATTATCCAACCAAAAATACGCATCAGAAAAGTTTGATGCAAACGCCATGAGAAGCCATTCTCTGGCTAAAAATCCAAAAGTCCTTTTTAGTCGTTACAACAAAATTTGTAAACCATCAAAAGGACGGCTAACGCACATTTCCATACCAAACCATGTAAAATTGTCTCATTTTTGAACACGACATTATGAGTGGCCAAAGTGCGAATTAACACCTCCACTTTTAGCGGCCGAGTCAATGAAAAGTTTAGAAATAATTTGAAGTGATGTTCAGCGTCAATAGCCAAACCTATCTAACAGATATCATCACAAAGTTGGCTACCATGCTCATGCCTGGTTTAGAACAAGCTCTCTTCAAGTGGCTTGGTATAAAACTGCGCTTGTGAACACACGGGTTTAAATCGAAGCGCTAGAGGCATCGCAAGAAAATCTGAAGGCATAGAACACTGAAAGAACACTTTCAGTTTGTTAGTTTTCTGTCAGCGTAAGTTTTAAGCAATCATCCTATCACTAGGTATTTCAATACCTGACATCGCTATTCCCATAATCAAGACACTGATTTTCACTTTTGGAAAGAGTCATTTTCCTTCCTCTTAGCAAGGTTTTTCCTACAATCCTATTCATCCAATTGCGCTGTCGCCTGACAGCACACTAGTTGATGTATTAGGTGAGGTTAACTTTGAATAATGTTCTTATTATCGACGCTCAACCATTGTATAGCGAAGCTCTTGCTTCTCTAGTTGAATCCGTAATCAACGCAGCTGAAGTGATTCAAACCACTGACAGTGCGGAAGTGATGGATCTTGTTCGAGGCCAAAAGATTGATTTGATTATTCTAGACGTAGTGCTTGGCGACCGCGATGGTATGCGTTTAGCCAAAAACATTTTAGCGACGGGATATCGTGGCCGACTGTTATTTGTTTCTTCACGCGACTACTCGAGTCTTTCTAAAGCAGCGTACGAAATGGGCGCAAACGGCTTCTTAAGCAAGCATGAAACAAGAGAGACCATTATCGACGCAATTGTGAGTGTTTCACGCGGTTACTCAATGTTTAAGTCGACTCACACACCATCGTCGGGTAACGTAACACTTTCAAATCGCGAAGCCATGGTGTTCCATTATCTTGTACAAGGCTACTCTAATAAGAAGATTTCTGAACAACTTTCACTCAGCGCTAAAACAATCAGCACCTACAAAACGCGTATTCTGAAAAAGTACCATGCGGACACGTTGATTGAACTTCTGCATACTATTCCTCAGTCAGAAAACATTGAGTTTTGCCGCTAAGCGCTCATGTATTTTGCAATAGCACCGATTAACAGCTGGTGCATTGCATCATGTCTTAAGCTTTGCTTCACCTGTACAACCACTTTTGGCCAGCCATCTGGGTAAAAATGCTCTGGCACTCTTATAAATTTATATCCATCAATTGGCGCCTGATATTCAAGTAGCACGGTTGCGGCGCTTTTTTGCTTAATTAGCTTCAATACGCTGCTTACGTTGTCTAGAGCCGCAATACGGTTGATGACCATACCGTGGCTTTCCATTGCACGCTTAACGAGCTGCTCTTTCTCTTTCCAACCGATAATCTCTAACATGATAAAGGGAAGTTTGGCTGCTTCTTCTAGGGTGGTAATTCCCAGCTCTTCAGGGACAACTAACACAGCAGGCGCATAGCCGATGAACTTCTGATAAACAGATTTCGGAACATCCTCGTTGAAGTAATGTAACTGCGCATCCACTTTGCCTAGGATTATCTCTTCTATCGTATACTCTGTAATCGTTGCTATCGAAATGTGCGCCTTGGGAAACAGCGCCATTAAATCCATTGCAAGTAAATGCCCAAATGAGTATTGAGCGGTTTGCGGCAAACAAATGGTGATGTCTTTTTCGTAATTTTCCGGTTCAAACTCATCTCTAATTAGACAAGTTTCAAGCTTCTCGAGTGCATCGGAAATTTTAGGTAATTGACGTTTTAAATAGTCCGTCGGTTCCATGTGGTGAGGATGCCGAATAAACAATTCATCGTTTAGCTGGAGTCGCAATCGGGCAAGGTATTTGCTAATTGACGCTTCGCTCTTCCCCATCGCTTTCGCAACGGGCTTGAGCTGACGGTGCTTATCCAGTAAGACAAGTATTTTAAGTAAGTTTAAGTCGAGATCTTTGTTCACGTGCGACACCAAATGTAAGGTCGAGAATAAATAGAGCAATCACTATTTGTTGACTGCTCTAATATAAAAGACCACTCATTCTGTTTGGTCAAATTAATCAAACAGTTATGTCATGGTTATGTTCCGTAACTTAACATTGAGTCAATACTAGCGCTGCTTAATGGGACTTTTGTCTGTGTTTTTTCATCTCATAGAGATCTTCATCTGCACGTACAATAACGTCCTGAAGCGTTTCGTGTAATTCATTCGCCGCGATACCAGTACTCACACTAACTTCGATATCCAAGGTCTTTAGTCGGTTATCTTTAACGACACTACGAAGCTTCTTCGCCAATATTGAAGATTGACTGATACTGCAACCCGGCAGAATCGCAACAAACTCATCACCACCAGTTCGAACTAGATAATCACTATTTCGAAACACTTTAGACATAGCATCAGCAATAATCCCAATAACTTCGTCCCCTACATGGTGACCGTAATGGTCATTGATTCGCTTGATCCTATCGCCATCTATTGCAATGACGGAATATGGCGCGGTTTCCAAACGACGTTTGAATTCGCTATCTTGAAAGACTCTGCGGTTAAACAATCCCGTTAAATCATCTTTCGTCACGTTCGTCAGTGCCTTAGCGAGGCGAAGTTTGCTCTCTTTAGATTCATAAGCTTTGTTGTAATACGCTAAAGTTACGAAAAAGAAGATGATAAACAAGAACACGTAATCCAGTACAATTTTACTGAATGGGTACATGTAAACAATGAGATTGTTGTTGTCTGCGACATATGATTGGGTGTACGCGAATGATGGAAAGGGGTAGCCAGCGAAGTAAATCACCATTTGCTTGTTCCCATTCGCTATTTGAACATCCACCGCTTTCCCATCATTATAAAGCGGCGAGAGGTACAATTGTTCCGAGAACTCTCCCACTAACTCACCTTGAAAGTAAACCGGACTCATGATGCTTATCGCCATGTCATCGGAGTATGTCGTTTTAAATGGTAGGGAAAACAATACCCGGTCCGTTAGTTGCTCTTTCCACGCGGCTAACACACAAGAATAATTACTTTTACACCAATCAACATCAAATGTGGCTTTCACTCCCTCTAACGCTTCAATCGGTCTCTCTAAGATGAGTTTGTTTCCAGTATAAGAACGAAAATACATAACGGCATTTTGTCGATTGAACGCATTTGATAAATACGCTTCAGCCTGATGAAGCGATTTCCGTGCAACAGCTTCAACGTAATTAAGTTTTTCATAAGGTGACAGGGAGTAAATCGCATCTTGAAAGCTTAGCTCTGTTTGCGCTTCTACTTCACTCACGCTCATGCCTTTGTATTGCTCGAGCTGCGCTTCCGTCAATAGCCCCATGAGAATTACTTTTTGTTTTATCTTAGCTAAATTATTCGCGTAAGTGTTGAACTGCTTTACTTCATAAGAAATTAACACCGCACCAATCATTGTGACAGAAGTGACGAATAGTAATGTTGCGATGAAAAGAGACAACGCGATACTTTTAAGTGTCATGATGCGGTCTTACGCCCCCGCCACTCTTGTTAGCTCAACAATGTTCTTTACGTTAAATTTATCCAATAGACGGCGTTTGTATGTGCTGACTGTTTTATCACTTATTGATAGCACTGAAGCGATTTCTCTATTGGACTTTCCTTGTAGTAAATACTTCATTACTGCACTTTCTCTGCTTGAAAGTTGTGGCATTTCTCGAACGCTGTTAACAACTTGCTTAAATTTGAAGAAGGTATACCCCCTCTCTACCGCTTCTATCGCGTCTTTAAGAATGTCGTGATTTTCCGATTTACACACATAGCCATCAGCGCCAGAACGAAAAGCCATTTGGCTGTACATTTGGCTAGTTTCAGCGGAGAAGAAAATGACTTTGCCTTCATAACCATGGGATTTGATACGTTTGTAGAAATCAAACCCATCGCAATCTGCCAAGTTCACATCTAAGATCAACAGTTGAATTTCTTCCTTTTTCAATATTTGTAATGCCATCTTCGCTGATGTTGCAGTCAATACCCCATTTGTTTTACCTAACTCTTCCAACAACGACTTGATTGCAACACAAACGAGAGGATGATCGTCAAAGATCAAGTAATTCAATTTATTCATATCTTTCATTTAGTATGGTTATGGCTTCTAGTGGCATGGGTTTATCAATGTAGAAGCCTTGGCAAAGATCAATGCCATACTCACGTATCGCTTGCAATGTGACTTCGTCTTCAATACCTTCCGCGACCAGTCGTATATTCAAACTTTTCGCTAACGCGCAAATAGCAACAACGATGTTGCGTTTTTTGATGTCGCATTCGACACCTTGTACAAACGAACGATCGATTTTTAACTCGTTGAATGGCAGTTGAGCCAGTTTTTCAAACGTCGATGACCCCGTGCCAAAATCATCTATTGAGACAGTGACACCGTTCATCCTCAACTTGAGTAAATTCTTGTACAGGGACGCGCTAGTCTGAAATGTATCTCGCTCTGTAATTTCAATGGTGATTTGTGATGGGTCAATCTCGCTCTCTGAACATTGCTGTAAAAAGTAGTGAGAGAACGCCGTATCTTCTAAATTTTCATGGTCTACATTGATGGATACGTTTTGCGTCAATCCGCGGTGTTTCATGTCATAGATAACATTACTCAATACAGCTTGAAACAACTCTCCAGAAAGGCGGCAACGCTCTACAATTGGCAAAAAATAATGAGGGGGTAACACACCATAAATAGGATGATTCCAACGCGCGAGCGCTTCATACCCAAGCACTTCCCCACTTTGCACGTCGACTAAAGGCTGGTAATAATTTTTCACTCGCCCTTCAGCCAGAGCAAACAGGAATTCTTGATCTTCCACTTCAATAGGTTGAGCAAAGCTGACTTGTTTCGCTTTTTCATCTTTTATTTTACGTAACAAATCAACGACTTCATTTTCATCGTATGGCTTGGGTAGCTTCCCTAATACTTCAAAGCTAAATCCCTCGCACATGGCTCTTACCGCAGAAATAATGGTCAATTCCATTGCACTGACCAGTACAACTTGCCCCTGGTACTGGACTTTATCGAGCATTTCCATCATATCGATGCCGTCTTTTCCGGGCATTTGGATATCACAAAAAATTACGTCAAAATGTTGTTCCTGCACACTCTGAATAGCAGCATCCACACAGTTAAAGGGGATGACTTGCGCGCAATAGCGATCCAATATTTGCGAAAGTATTGTGGTTTGTAGCGGATGGTCATCAATCACCATCACATTAAATTGTGTATTCATTTGTCTCTACCCAATAGTTTATGTTTTCGATCTCCTGCTCGATTCGTAAAATTAGCTCCGCTGTTCGCCTGTCAAACTCCGCAGCAGTAACTCGTTCTGCCTCAATACAAAGCTCAGCCAGCATGCTTACCCCTATCGCCCCAACCGCTCCTTTGATGCCATGAATGACCCGTTTTTTGTCTCGCTCAGTCGATGCGGCGTTTAAGTTTTTTATATCTGTAGACATTGATTGACTAAACACGCGCGCAATCTCTTTTGCGTCCTGTGCTTTGAACCGTTTAATCCAGCCGGGCAGCCTCCCCCTCTCTTTTTCGCCAATAAATGGAATCAAAACGGTTTTTAATTGATTAAGGTCATAGGGTTTGTAGAGCACATCATCAATGCCGATATCCTGTGTACGTTCAATGGCAAGACGAGCATCTTCTGCTGTCACACCGATGATTGGAATAGCTTTAAATTCGGAGTTTTTCACGTGCCTAACAAGCTCATAGCCATCCATTTCTGGCATATGAAAATCGGTCAGCAGCAACACAACGTTTTCATCTTGGTTGATGTATTCCCATGCTTCGCGGCCGTTGTTCACAATGACAGGTTCGATTCCAAGTTCATGAAGCTGCATTGCTATCACGCTTTGGTTAATGGGATTATCTTCTGCGACCAGTACCGTGCCGAGAACCCAAGAAACCACTTCTTGATTTACGTCACTAAGCTTGGTGTCTTGCTGCGTTTGGCAGAGCAAATTGAACAATATATCTGGATACTTAAGCTCTCTTAGCGTAAGACTGCCAAGTACTCTTTGTTCGTCACGCAGCATTAGGCCATTAAAACTGGCATCGCTGTCGTGTATAGGGTGAAGGTTCGCCACCATTGTTTTTAACGTCGCTGGACGCATTTTCCACGCGTCACACCACTGGCGAATATTAAGTGGTAAGCTCTCGCTATACGTCCAGTTCAAACAAACGTCTGGCTCAGAGTCGCAATGCTCAATTGGCAGTTTGACGGTAATCGTCGTGCCCAAGCCAAATTGTGAATCGATGCAGAGCACGCCGCCCATGCAGTCGATCAATCGGTCAACAATGCTCAGCCCCAATCCAGTACCGCCATATTTACGCGTAATAGTGTCATCCGCTTGAACAAAAGGATTGAGAATGCCTTCGAGTTGGTCATCCGTCATGCCGATACCTGAATCCGCCACTTTCAAAATAAGCTGCTTTTCATGAAGAATGACACTGATTCCAACCTCTCCTTCGGCAGTGAATTTCACCGCATTGGAAAGTAGATTGGTGGTAATTTGCACCAATCGCAGCGCGTCGATTTCAATGAAAGCATTCGAAAATGGTTTGATTGTCACTTTGTAATCCAAACCTTTCGCGAGCGCTCGTGGTTCAAAGCTTCGAAACACATCGCACAAGGTTTTAAGCAAGTCGGTCTTAACTGGGGCGACGGTTAAGTGCCCTGCCTCTAACTTTGAATAATCCAGTACTTCGTCTACTAACGTATTCAAATGATTGAGCGAGCGTATGGCTTGGGCAATTAACTCGCGATTTGAATCTGCCGTCACTTGGTGATTTAGCAAATCGAGGATGCCGTGTGCTGCCGACAATGGCGTTCTTAATTCGTGACTCATGGTTGCCAAAAAGTTTTCGCGCGCACGTACCGCGGTTTGCGCTTCTTTTTGCGCATCGATTAACGCCTGTTCACGTTCTTTTTGCTGGGTAATATCTTGAATCACAGTCAGTACAAACTTGTTCTTACCGCTAGGAGAAGCGATGACTTTGCGTTCTCGATATACATGTTTAATATCAAGTTCACAGCCCGACGAGGCAACCTCTTCTGAAATACGCTTTCCAGCAATAACAGTGGTCAGTTCATCAAAATTATTCACCAGAGGAACGTGCGCAGAATCACTTTTCAACTTACATTGTTGGCACTGTTTACTGTTGTAGTTCGCACAATTGCTCATCTCCATATGGTTATTTTCACTATGGATAAAAACCAAGCTATTGATCTCTTTGATGATGTCCATCAGCCATTGCTTTTCCGCTTCCTCATTGTCAGCATTAAATTCGGCTAACCTCACTTTAAGTCGCATGTGAGATAAGATGAAATACGCCGCAATCAACATGAGACAGAATATGAATGAACCAGCAACAACAAATGTAGCGATCTGCTCCGCGTCATAGCCATAAGTCAGTTTGAAGCTTCGGTGAGAACGCAGCAGTTTTTCGATCTCGTTAGAATCAATGGTTTCGATGATGCTGTTCAACATGTGTTGCAGTTGTGTATTGTGGTTTGCAACCGCAAATGCATTAGAGAACGTCAAAACGTCCTCCGCATTGATCACCAAGCCATCGACTTGATCTTGTGCAATCATGTTGTGAACGATGTCGTCAGGAATATAAGCCACATCCAAAACGCCCGATTTCAAATCGGTAAGCAGCTTCTTCAAATCATTATAATGATCAACTTGGCCTTGCTGCAAAGTGCCCAAATGAACTAACCCTTGCTTTTTCAAAGTGAGCAGAATACCCGCTTCTTTCAGTGCAGATTTATCGCGCTTGCTCTGCTCCGCTTGGATAGCCACGTAATTACTGTGCATGAATGGTTTAGTGAACAACCAATCTGACTTAGGTAGCTCACCCACATAAGAAACGGGGACTATATCGGCATCAAATGCCGTTAATCCATTAGAAAGGCTCGACGTCGGCTTCACATACTTAAAGCTCAAGCCAGTACGAGACTGCAATAAGTCGACAAAATCTGGAAAGAAACCGTCTAACTCGCCCGTTTGCGAATCTCGGTAGAGAAACGGATAAGCTTCGTCACTGCTGCTGTAAGTTATCACTAGTTTGTTTTGATGATTACGTCGGTAATCTACCAATAACTTATCACTGATATGGTAAGGATTTTTCGAGGCGACGGAGCGAATGTTTTTTCCATTTTGCTCCCAGTGAAGGATTTTGTTGATGTCATCGATCAGACTCTGTTTGTCCAACGAAGCGATAAAACTCACCTCTTCGTCTTTCAACCAACTGGGAATATCGACAACCCCTTTTACAATGTCATTCAAATCCAAATATTGGGTAATACCAACATAAGTGTAAATCAGCGCGTTCGCTTTACCTCGCTTAACTTCATTAAACGCCTCTAAACGTGTTTTAACATAATGTATCTTATCGATACCACGTTCAGTGAGGTTGTCACAATACACACTGCCCTCAACACACACCCATTTAAGATCACGCGCATCACTATCTCGGTAAGTGGCATTCCGATACCAAACAGCGATAGTGCTCGAAAAGAAAGGCATCGAAAACAAGAAACGCTTTTCTCTTGCTGCTGTTTTACTAAATCCAACCGCACCATCAATCTTCTTGCTTTCGACATCCGCAAGTAAAGACGGAATATGCTTGTAAGTCCGAAGTTCTAACTCATAATCCAAAGCTTTAGTAATGTTAGACAAATACTCAAGACTAATTCCGTACGAAGGACCAACGCTACCGTCAAACGAGTCTTTAGCTTCGTCTTGCGCAATAACACCAACGATGACCTTCGGTTTAGGACTCTGTTTGGCAGTTGAGCAAAAAGAACTCGCTAAAAAAATTAAGGCGACGGACGATACCGTAATACTTCTAAGAATACTGAGCATGACTGCTTCCTCTGAATGGAAGCTCAGACTAGTTTTTGTCAGATAAAAGTCAAACTTCGCTCAATAGCGAAATAAAAATAAAGCTTTGATATAAAATCAAAAAACCAAAATCCGTCAGAACAATCTGACAACACAATCCACCTTTGACTACACAGCGTTTGCGTTCGGTCTCTCACCCAGACGGATATTCACTGCGAGTCGGTATATATAAGAGATATGTGCTTTTAGGTTTGCACGCCATAGCTTTTTACTTTCATCTTGAATGATTCATCATCATTCCATGATAAACTGACGTATTAACATGAAAGAAAGCTCAACTCCGCGGTTTCGAGCAGCTTGAAGTAAACACAGTTTTAGAAAATGCATTCTAGTATTGTATTACTCAAGACTCACATTGCTACTTTTACAACCGCTGGAGCATTAGAAAAATTAAGGTATTAAATTCAAATGGTTAATAACTCAATCCAGTGGTTTCCTGGCCACATGCACAAAGCACGTAAAGAGATCGAAGAAGCAATCCCTCAAGTGGATGTGATCATCGAAGTACTGGATGCTCGTATTCCTTTCAGTAGTGAAAACCCTTTGATTTCTCAAATCCGTGGTGACAAACCTGTCGTTAAAGTTTTGAACAAACGTGATTTGGCCGATCCAGAATTAACTCAACTGTGGATTGAGCACTTGGAGCAAGAGCAACATGTAAAAGCAATGGCGATCACGACTTCTGAACCACAAGAAGTGCATCGAATCATGGAGCTTTGCCGCAAACTTGCCCCACACCGAGAAGAAATTGGTAAAAACATTCGCACCATGATCATGGGCATCCCAAACGTTGGAAAGTCGACGATCATTAACACCCTCGCAGGTCGAACAATCGCTGTAACAGGTAACCAACCCGCGGTTACACGTCGTCAACAACGTATCAACCTGCAAAATGGCATCGTATTATCTGATACTCCAGGAATTTTATGGCCAAAAGTGGAAAATCCACACAGTGGCTTCCGCCTTGCGGCTACCGGCGCGGTAAAAGATACAGCGATGGAATATGACGAAGTCGCATTCTATACCATTGAATACCTAGCAGCTCATTATGCAGACAAGCTTAAAGAGCGTTATCAAATTGAAGAGCTTCCAGAATCAGATATCGAGATCATGGAAGAAATTGGTCGTCGCCGCGGTGCACTACGTGCAGGTGGACGTGTTGACTTGCACAAAGTATCAGAGATCTTATTGCACGAACTTCGTCAAGGCACTTTGGGCCAAATTACATTAGAACGCCCAGAAATGATCACTCAAGAGCTGATTGAAGTCGAGATTGAGACCGCCCGTAAAGAAGAAGAAAAAGCGAAGCGTAAAGAAGAGCGTCGTAAGCGCTATTTACGTAATAAGCGATAAGCTTGTCTCTTATCTACTCATGTTTCAAGGCGCGATTTTCGCGCCTTTTTTGTTATCTAATGCGCCCATTTTTTTCACTTTTCAAACTTTATATTCCTCATCCAAAATCCCAGATATGAAGCACGAAAAAACACCGCAAAATCGCCGTATAAACTTTAAGCACAAACTAGTTTAGACCCCGGGCCCCTATAGAGTTACAGCCACCATCCAACCCTCAAATGTCGAGTTTGCAAGGGTCTGCAAACTTATGCAACCTGGTTAGTGACACTCTCCCCAAAATCCGCAATATGAATAAGTGTCAGCGCTGGCGTTTTTCCATATGAAGAAGAGATTTATTATGAGTGAAACTATACAAAGCAAACCACTTCCCTCCTTTATCGAGGAACGCCTAGATTTTTATATTCAAGATCTAATCGAACCGAATGAGAACAAAAAACACCTTGTTCTTGGTAAACGCCCACCGTGTAATGCCGTTGTCCTGCAAAGCAATGATTACCTTGCACTGTCTCATAATAAGGAGATTCAAAACGCGCATCGTGATGCGATTTCCCAGCACGATGACAACGTCGTGATGTCCGCGATTTTCTTACAAGACGATGAATCGAAACCTGTATTTGAAACGCAACTAGCCAGTTTCGTTGGTATGCCTAGTTGTCTACTTTCTCAATCTGGTTGGGCTGCGAATGTCGGTTTATTGCAGACTATTTGTGCACCGAACATACCTGTGTACATTGATTTCTTTGCACATATGTCTTTGTGGGAAGGCGCACGTATTGCCGGAGCACAAATTCATCCGTTCATGCATAACAACACCAGTCACCTAAGAAAACAGATTTCACGTCACGGTTCAGGGATCATTGTTGTGGATTCGGTTTACAGCACTATCGGGACCATCGCTCCTCTACGTGATATCTACGAAATAGCACAGGAGTTTGACTGCGGCCTGGTTGTAGATGAATCACACTCTTTAGGTACACACGGTCCACAAGGTGCGGGGATACTGCAGGGTCTTGGCTTAACTCATAAGGTAGATTTTATTACCGTTAGTCTTGCCAAGACATTTGCTTATCGTGCTGGCGCGATTTTAGGCCCAGAAAAACTGGCAAAGACGCTTCCATTTGTGGCGTACCCTGCAATATTTAGTTCTACCGTATTACCGCAAGAGATCATTCGGCTAGAGAAAACACTGGACGTCATAAGAAAATCAGATGATAAGCGAGATATTCTGTTTGAAAGAGCCAAGTCTTTAGCCGTTGGTTTAAAACGCATTGGATTTACTATTCGCAGTGAATCACAAATTATCGCATTAGAATGTGGTAACGAGAGAAACACTGAGCGAGTCCGCGACTTTCTCGAAGAGCGAAATGTTTACGGCGCAGTGTTTTGCCGCCCTGCAACTGGAAGGAACAAAAACATCATCCGTTTTTCAGTCAATGCAGACATGACAGCTGCTGAAGTTGATCATGTACTCACTGTCTGCCAACAAGCATTTGCACACCCTGACTTAGAGTTTGTGTAAGTTAGTGTGTAGATAAAACTAAAGAGCTCAACAGTTTTGCTGAGCTCTTTATTCGTGTTATTCGTTGTGAGCAACTCGCCTCAAGAAAACAAGTCGCGAATGATTAGATCCAGTTTGCGATTTTATCGAACAAACGATTTTTATCCGCCGGTTTTACGATGAAGTCAGACATACCCGAAGACCCAATTTTGTCCAACGTGACAGGTGAACTATCCCCTGTATGCGCAATAATAGGTACCGACGCATAGTTTTTATCCGAGCTTCGAATTCGCCTAGACGCTTCTACACCATCCATAATTGGCATTTCGATATCCATCAGAATGAGATCAACATCTTCTTGCTCTAGTGTATCCAGAGCCTGCTGCCCGTCTTCTTTCTGAATCACTTCAAAGCCTTGCTTTTCAAGTAACATTGCCGTGAATTTACGCAAAGATTCATTATCATCCACGACCATAATTGTGCGCTTATTTGAATTATCTAACGTCACCGAGGCCGTTGGTGTCGATACATAGCTTGAATCATATAAGAGACGCTCAATAGTTGGTTTAGTATTCAGTAACCAGGCTTGCGTTTCGATCCAAATAGGTTCATATGCAGCCTTACGTGCTCTCTGAGTCGGATGATGCTCAAAAAGATAAACTATGCGTGCTTCAGTGAAAGACAAGAGAGATTCTAATCTATCCAATTGGTTTGCTCTTGGATCTAAGCTCTCAAGATCGATAAAAATCAGATCGAATTCGAACTCGTACTCTTTCTTTTTGAGTACTTGGTTGGCATCTAAAATCGTCGAGTCAAAGCCCATAAAACGGCTAATATCTGTTACTTTAGACACCAAGATATCTTGGCTAGTCACCGTTAGAATGGTTTTGAGTTTAGTCAGATCGTTTTTGATTTCAGTAACGGTATCAGATGTCGTTAGTGGGAAAGTTAACGTAAATTGAGACCACTCCCCTAACTGAGATTGACACTCAATGTTCCCCCCAAATGAACGCATGACTTTTTTACAAAACGGTAGACCCAAACCATAACTTCCTGATTTGCCAGTGGTGTAAAAGTCTTGAAAGATATTGCGTAGAACATCAGGAGCAATGCCAGCACCATTATCGGTTACAACAATTTGATTAAAGCGTTCTGAACTTATCATGGATACATGTATGTGAAAATCTTCAGATTTACGGTGATGGAAGGCATTCTTGAAGAGGTTATACATAACGTATTTAAGTAATGTATCACTACCTAGAAACTCAAACTCACTTCTCGCATCCAGCGATATGGCAAATCGATCAGTGGCACGTTTATAACTGAAGCTTTCAATTGCCTGTTCAACGACCGAGTGAACTGAATATTTTTTGAAGCTAGAACGAGAAACTCGATTTTCATCAATCGAAGTTAGCAATAAATCGATGGTTTCATTACCCGATTGGATAATGTTCATTGCATCCTGACTCACTTCACGTAATAAGGTGACATCCTCTACACTCATGACGTACTGCTCTTTTCCTGCCTCTTTCATGTTGGGCAAGATCGACTGGATAACATCTATTGAAGTGCAAAGCCCACTCAACGGGTTACGCATTTCATGTGCGATCCCTGCCCCGAATGATTTTGCCAGCGAGACTTTCGCTTCATGTTCAACTTGGTTACGAAAATAGAACAAATTACCGAAGACATAAATAAACAGAAAGATTGGCACATGAGTCCAATCCATGGTCAAGTCAAGATGGAACCCTTTTGCAACCCAAGCGAAGAATGTTGCTAAACCTATCCCAGCAAAGGTTTGAGCAAACATGACTCTAGTAACATGAACCAGTAAAATGTGTAAGAAAATTGCAGACATAAACGACATAACCCATACATTGGACCAGTCATTCATCAGTAACATATAAAAAAAGAAAAACGGTAAGCACAGCGTTATCGTCACTTGGTAGTAAATAGGAACATAATCTCTCCAAGTCGATGATAAGCGGTTTCTAAAAATGATGCCGAAAAACAATAACGAGCAAAACAATCTAAGAGGTAAATTTTCATAAGCCTGTGGAAAGGCAAACTCCCAGACAAAGTAGTACAGCGGAAAGCCAAGAAACCCCATCCAGCCAACGAGAGTTAGGTTTGGTTCTGCATATTGATAAACCTTACGTATCGAGTCCATATAATCTGTTTTGCTTACTCCGCCTGACGCACAATAGTGTGATTTTGATTCACTTTTATCGTTTTATTATTAACTAATTATATATTAATCATCATTTATAAGCAGCGCGAAATGACGTAAACAGCTCGCAATACTTATCTTTAGTTTCAATCTTTTAAGACAGCTACACTTGATTTACAACCAAATAAACAAAGTTGCATATAGTTTAGTGCAATTTTGCGATAATCGCTCTGTATCCAATTGGATGTTAATCTCATTTTGTGTAAGAAACTTAAGTCGCGCCTTTGGCACGACTTTCCAACGATTCAAAAACAGCACTCACCGCATATAGCGTGGTGAAGAACAATTGGCTTGGGGTGTGTTATGAATTCTGTCCAGATAAAAAATGTCATTTTTGATGTAGGTAATGTGTTGGTACGCTGGTCTCCAGTAGAAATCGTTCGCTTAACATTTGGTGGTTCCGTAGAATCAGAGAAAATGGCTCAGATGCTATTTTCATCACAAATCTGGAAAGATTTAAATAAAGGGACGATCTCCGAAAGGGAAGCAAAACAGCGTTATCAACGTGAACACCAAGTAACGACGGAAGAAATGGACCGCTTCTTTTATTATGTAAAACACACTCAAATATTACTTTACGGCAGTATAGAGCTGTTAAAACGAGTAAAAAGAGCCGGATATGGCGTATATGCGCTCACAGACAACATCAACGAAATTGTGGAACATCTTCGTACTACCTATGAGTTTTGGCCACTGTTTGATGGAGCAATCATCTCTTCTGAAGTTCAATTACTAAAACCACAAGCGGAGATCTACCAAACTCTACTTTCAAAGTATCAGCTTAACCCCGAAGAGACAGTATTTCTTGATGACATGCCTTACAATGTTGAAGGTGCCCGAGCAGTTGGCATGGCTGCTATTCAGTTTGAAAATGCTCAGCAATGTGAGCTCGAACTAAAAGCCATGGGGGTTAACTTCTAGAAAGCTTTCAATAAAACATAACGTTAGGGTGCATAAACAAAAAAGAGCAGTGTTGAGACTGCTCTTATCTAATGTTTTAGAACGCTAGGTTAGGAGTAAATCACGTTTTCCTCAATCCCACTAACTAATGACTGGGCGTTCTTCCAACGGAATACTTTTTCTAACACCTCTTTGCCATCAGGTGCGCGCCAAGTTCGCTCTTGATCCTCTTGACCACCAATGTGGCGATAGAATTCAATCGCAGAAATGTTTTGCGACACAACTTCTAAATAAAGACCTGTGTCTTTAAAGTACTGCTGTTGCCATTCTGCGACAGCAAGTAATAGCTGCTTACCAATCCCACGACCACGGTAACTGTCATCAACATGCAATGCGTCAATAAAGGTTCCACGCTCGAAATCATGGTTGCCGAACACACAAACAAAGCCAAGTAGCAAACCTCCCTCCTCCGCCAAGACAATGTGCTGATTGAATGGTGGGTTGGTCAAACGGGTTTGCCAAATCAGTAGTTTGTCGTCAATCGCTTCTTTCTCAAGATAGTTATCACTAAGAATGCCACGGTAATGACGCTTCCAGCTATCCGCATGAAGATGCGCAATGCGCTCGTAGTCCTTATATTCCGCTAATCGTAAATCCATTACGTATTCCTATTTTCTTACATTTTTGCTTCTTTATAGAGTCTCGGTATATTCCACCTTTATAACACTTGTTTCTTGGCAGATTTTATACACCTTAAGCCAGAGCTCATTTTTTAATACTACTCATTATTCAATTAAAAGCAAAATATCCCATCAAGTTCCTTAATCTACACCCAAAGGAATAGTCACATTTGTCTAACTTTAATTTGACTTACATGTGTACGCTGATATTCTGGCGAACAGTTGTTAGCTCAAAGTTAGGGATACACCTGTGACTCAAAACAAACCACCTGTTATCTGGTTGAATACATTAATATTTTCTGCCAGTTTTGTTCTAACTTTTATTGTAATGCCTTGGTATGCATATCATTTTGGACTGGGTTGGGAACATCTAATTTGGGGAGTGATTGCATTTAGTTTTACTAACCTTTCTATTACAGCAGGCTATCATCGTCTCTGGAGCCACAAAACATACGAAGCTCATCCTATTTTGCGCGCCATTTTTGCGATTGGAGGAGCATTTTCTTTGCAAAATAGTGCATTACATTGGTCTTCTGATCATCGTGTGCATCACAAACATGTCGACAATAACGATAAAGATCCGTACTCAGCCAAGCGGGGTTTTTGGTATTCTCACATTGGGTGGATGTTACGTGATTACAATAAATCAAAGGAAAACGAATATACAAACTGCCGTGACCTAAAGCGCGATAAAATCGTCATGTGGCAGCATAAGTATTATGTTCCACTTGCCCTACTGACTAATATTGGTTTCCCAGTCATGCTCGGACTGATCTACGGTGATATCTGGGGGATGTTATTGGTCGTTGGTGCAGCTCGACTCTTTATGAGTCACCATACAACTTTTTTCATTAACTCCCTCGCACATATTTGGGGTAAGCAAACTTTCACAGACAAAAACACTGCTCGCGATAATGGTGTACTCGCCTTTTTCACATTTGGAGAGGGTTACCATAATTTCCATCATATTTTCGAGAATGACTATCGCAATGGCGTGTATTGGTGGCATTACGACCCAACGAAGTGGTTGATAAAGTCATGTTCTTGGCTAGGACTCACATCTAAGTTGCGCACAACGCCTACATTTAGAATTGAAAAAGCCCGTGCGAGTCAACTTTTGAAGAAAGCAAGAGAAAAGCTAGAATCGAAACCGAACACGCAAACGATCCTCGATCAGCTACAGCAAGAGTTTGATACTTTAGTTCATCACATGCAGGAATACTACGAGATGCGCAAAGAAGTACTCGGTGCCAAAACTGCCAGTGTGGTAAAAAAATACGAATGTTCTGTAACAAAAATGAAGTATCAGCAAATTAAAGCAGAGTTCGAACGGCAGCAGCGTAGTTGGAACCTTATGGTTCGTCGATACGCATAGTTTATCCTCATTCTTACGATTACTTAGCTTCGCTTCGGCGAAGCTTTTTTGTTGTGAAGAGTGTTTTCCAATAATTGCTTATTGAGTAAAGTCTTTTTCCTATTGTGAATCAATTCACTCATTATTCATTCACTTTCCTAGTCATATTTTCCTTCCTATAAATAGCTTCAAACCAGCACATAACACTTAGAAAACCAAATTCCAACAATACAATCTAACGAAATTATTTATTAAATTATTATTTGTCTCAGATCATGCAAGCCCCATATTTGTCTCGTGCCACAGCTAAGAATTCTGTAAATTCCTTGTCATAAACTGAAACAGTTTCTTTCTTTTTTACATAACATTCGGAGATCCCTATGTTAGAGCTCTTAATTGGCTTAGTGGTTACCATTGCGGTGGGTTACTTTATTGTCAAAGGCTATAAAGCTGCGGGCGTGTTACTGACAGCTGGTATTGCTTTACTTCTTATGACTGGCGTTTTGGGGCACGACGTGCTGCCGTCAAAAATCACCTCAACTGGTAACATGGTGACAGATGCGCTTGAATACGTGAAATACATGCTTCAATACCGCGGTGGCGGTCTTGGTATGCAAATCATGCTGCTTTGTGGTTTTGCGTCATACATGACTCATATCGGCGCGAACAACGTGGTAGTGAAACAGTTCTCTAAACCGCTTTCTGTCATCAAGTCTCCTTACGTCCTTTTAGTAGCGGCTTACATTGTGGCGTGTTTAATGTCTCTTGCGGTAAGTTCTGCAACAGGCCTTGGCGTACTATTAATGGCGACACTATTCCCAATGATGGTCGCGATGGGCATTTCTCGTCCAGCAGCCGTTGCAGTGTGTGCCTCTCCAGCGGCAATCATCCTTTCTCCTACTTCTGGTGATGTTGTTATCGCAGCAGAAAAGTCTGGTTTAGAGCTTGATGTGTTTGCGGTACAAACTGTGTTGCCTGTTTCTATTTGCGCAATCATCGTCATGGCAGCGGCAGCGTTCTTCTGGAACAAATACTTAGATAAGAAAGAAAATACACCAATGGAAAAAATTGATGTATCAGAGATCAAAGCTGACGCACCAGCGTTTTATGCAGCTCTTCCATTTCTACCTATCATCGGCGTTTTCCTATTCAACGGTCGTACCATTCCAGGACTTAGTCTAGACATCTACACTATTGTGGTTGGTTCGGTTTTCCTTGGAGCTCTGATCCATTATGTTGTAAATAAGTTCGATGGTAAGAAATCACTAGAAGATTTAGATTCTTGTTACGCAGGCATGGCTGACGCGTTCAAAGGCGTTGTGATGCTTTTGGTTGCCGCAGGGGTTTTTGCACAAGGTCTGATGTCTATCGGAGCTATCGATAACCTACTTCATCTAGCAGATAATGCTGGTGCAGGCGGCGTTGCTTTAATGCTTATTCTAACTGCATTGACAGTTGCAGCAGCAATTGCAACGGGTTCGGGTAACGCGCCTTTCTATGCGTTCGTGGAGTTAGCACCATCTTTGGCTGCGAAAATGGGATTAAACCCTGCTTTCCTAATTATCCCGATGCTTCAAGCATCAAACCTAGGCCGTACTATCTCACCAGTATCTGGCGTAATCGTTGCGACATCAGGTATGGCAAACATCAGCCCGTTTGAGGTTGTAAAACGCACATCCGTTCCAGTTCTAGCAGGCCTTATCACGGTGATTATTGGGACTATGGTGCTTGTTCCAATGAGTGCCTAACGGTATTGCCACGATCAAACTAAAAGCAATATCCGAACAAAATTACGTTTAATTAAAAACGCCAGCAAATGTGCTGGCGTTTTTTTATTCTAATGTGATGATTTACGCTGACTTAAATCGGTCAGGAATCTTAGTGATGCTCTCTCTGTAGCTAAACCATAAGTAGGTAACGGCAAGCGAAAAGAATAAATATGAAAGTGCGAATACGATTGGAGACGTGATTAATTCCGCGGACATTCCCCACATCACACCGACTACGGTTATCGTCAACTTAGAAAGCATACCGCAAATGAGTAGGAATAAAGCAAGCTGTGGAAAGCGCGAGCTGCGAAATGCGAAGAAATAACAGCTCCCTACCGCTAAAGAAGCAATGGATAAGCCCAACATAAATGAATGGATGTGGTCTGCTGATGCGATACCAGCGGATACCGAAGCCATGAGTAATAGGAACAGTTTCATAAGTCACCTCACAACAAATCTAAAAAGCATCCCTTCATAAATGAAAACTCATTTTTCACTATATTTTGCGCCTAAAATCAGCAATTACAAGTTACTTTTTTGCTCACTTAATGAACACAAAAGCTAATCAGCTTCAATTATTACAAAAGGTTAACAATTAAAAATTAAGAAACCCTTTGCATCTGATACTTACGACCGTCAGATGATAAATTCGCCATTTTTGTTACAGATGGTTAACATGGAAACATTTTGAAATTTTTTATTTGAAATGTGAACTGTGCACTCAACAGCGTAAAACCTCTCTGTCTTGACTCATCATTCGTTATTAGCGAACAAAAAATATCACTTTTTTACAACGTTCTTACTACATACAAAACCATGAATTCACATCCACTTTTAATGTTGCAAATTATTTTATCAGTAACCGTAAAAAGAGATTCCAATCACATATTTATTGGTTATAATCCGCGCTCATTGCGTTAAACGTTGAAAAACGCAAACTAATTTTGAGAAAAACATCTTTAAACCAACCTTCTTTGCGGCATTGCCAATAAGAGGAAAAACTGAGAATAAAAATGAGCAAGATTGATAAAGCTATGCGCATCCTGTTAGCAGGGTTCTGTATCAACCTTTGTCTTGGCATCCTGTATGCTTGGAGTGTATTCAACAAGGCACTGGTAACTGAATCAGGCTGGAGTGCTGCAGAAGCTTCTGCACCTTACGCAACTGCAACCATCACTTTCTCTATCTGTCTTCTTATTGCAGGTATTCTCCAAGACCGCATGGGCCCTCGAATGATCCTTATCCTAGGTACTGTTCTTACAGGTCTGGGCATGATCGCGTCTGGCTTTGTTGACACTCCACTCATGCTGAACATTACCTTCGGTGTGATCACAGGTGCAGGTATCGGTTTTGGTTACGCATGCCTATCACCTTCTGCGATGAAGTGGTTCCACGCTTCGAAGAAAGGTATGGTTAACGGCATTATTGCGGCAGGTTTTGGTCTAGCGGCTATTTACCTTGCGCCAGTAACTTCTGCGCTAATAGACAGCATGGGCATTCAAACTAGCTTTATGGTTCTTGGTGTTGGTATCCTAGCGATTGCGGTTCCTCTTGCAGCAACCATCAACAACCCACCAGCAGACTACACACCTGCGGAGCCTAAAGTAAAAGAAGGCCAAGCACCTAAAGCGGTGAAAAAGTCAGATGACTTAACTTGGAAAGCAATGTTGAAAACGCCACAGTTCTACTCTCTATGGATCATGTACGCGTTTGCAGCTTCTGTTGGTCTAATGATCATCGGTAACATCACGACAATCGCAAGCGTTCAAGCAAACTTGCCAAACGCGGTTTACCTAGCGTCTATTCTTGCTGTATTTAACTCTGGCGGTCGTGTTGCCGCGGGTATGCTTGCAGATAAAATCGGCGGTGTTCGTACGCTTCTACTCGCGTTCGTTCTACAAGGCGTAAACATGGTGCTGTTCGCGACGTTCGACTCTGAGTTTACACTGATCATCGGTACAGCAATCGCAGCGGTAGGTTACGGTACACTTCTAGCGGTATTCCCTACTCTAACGGCTGAGTTCTACGGTCTGAAAAACTACGGCACTAACTACGGCGTGCTTTACACAGCATGGGGTATCGGTGGTGCAATCGGCGCAGCGGTTGTTGGTTTCTCGATGACAAATGGCGACGGCTACACCTTGGCTTACACAATTTCTTCAGCAATGATGGCAGTATGTATCGTACTTGCGTTCATCACTAAGCCATTGTCTGAAGCGAAAGTAGCACAGCTAAAAAACGCATAATTGCGAATTGATTTGATAGCAAAAAGGCTTAACCTATGGGTTAAGCCTTTTTTGTTATCGGTCGTTTATGGAAAGCCCTATCGAACTTGCACCAGACTACTATCTAGAGAACTTCTTTAAGCTGACTCATCACGCAGTAACTTGGTACAGCAATTTACTGACCAAGGAAGAACACGCATGGCTTTGCTCGTTTGATTCTTTGAGCAAACACGCCCAGTGCCTTTTGGTACGTTTATACAGCCGAAAGGGATGTTGGTTTCGAAGTGATAAGCTGAGTTATCCAGAAATACCTTCTATCAATGAAGCACTGGCAGAATTGAGTCAACATGAGTTTGTAGCCCTTTCCCCACCCCTTTCTCATCAAGAGTTAGCGGCCAATTTACTGACCAAGCCAGAAATCTCCACGCTTTATCCCGAACTGCCGAAATCACTCAAGAAAGACGCCCTTGTCGAACGTTTGAGTAATGCGGAATTTGATCGTATAGAGAAGCTTGAGTTTACGATCGTCAAACTCAATTCAGCTCATATGATCGACGTGTTGCTCACTCTGTTTTTTGCCAACACCCATCAAGACTTAAGTCAGTTTGTGCTTGATGACTTAGGTTTGCATCAGTTCGAGCAATATCAATTGAGTAAAGTGCGCCGTTTCTTTGATTCACGTGAGCAAATAGACCGCTTAATTGAACTGAGCCAGTTGGCCAACCTGTACTGGCAATTTGACCGAAAAGACAAAGCCAATCTCGACTTATTAATTGAGGCAATGCCTCAGCCCGTTAAACACCGTTACGTAGATCGTAAACGCGAGCACATGTTGAATGACATAGCACGTGATTACGAACGGCTTAATGATCTAGAGACCGCCCTATCTCTATTTGGCCAAACTCAACTCACACCGAGCCGAGAACGACGCGCACGTATCTATGACAAATTAAACCATGATGATTTATTTTGTGACATTGTCACAGATATGCTTAACTCACCGATCGATGTGTCTGAGCTCGAAGTTGCACAAAAACTTGAGCAACGGTTAAAACGAAAACAAGGCGAGAAAGTGCCAAGAGTGACGAAGCCAACCTGTACGGAATACCGCCTTGAACTGGATTTATCTCAACAGAGAGTCGAACTCGCCAGCAAAGCGTATTTTGAGTCCTTAGGCTGGACTGTATTTTACGCCGAAAATGCACTGCTTAATGCATTACTTGGTCTCACTTTTTGGGATGCGATTTTTGCTCCTATTGAAGGGGCATTCATTAACGCTTATCAACACCGTCCTTTAGATTTATATCACTCGGATTTTGTTACCAAGCGCCAAGCTTTGATAGACACCGCTTTTGCCGAACTAGAAGCGGGCAACACCCAGATGTTATTGACAAAATACGATGAGAAGTTTGGCATCAGTAATCCATTTGTACATTGGAACTTAATAAGTAAAGAGCTACTCGAAACAGCACTCAACACTATCCCAACTAACATGTTGATGGCGCTATTTAAAATACAATTGAGTGACCTAAAGCTTTACCGCAATGGGATGCCTGATCTGATTGCTTTTAAAGGAAACGAGTTCGAATGGATTGAAGTAAAAGGGCCGGGCGATAAACTCCAAGACAACCAATGGCGTTGGATTAAAGAGTTTACTCGCCTTAATGTCCCGTTTGCGGTGTGTTACGTCGCAGCAACTTAACTTACTCTATATAAAGAGCTTGGTGTTTGTTCACTCAAACCGCCCCTCGGTTATCGCCCCTTGCTCTTTTTTCTAAACATTTTTTCGTTTCTTCACGATCGCTTCACGCTTCTTCACACAAAATGCGCTTCTACTCACTAAGTTGATTTGAAGAGGCAAAATAAAATGAACAAAACACTTCTTGCGTTACTTGTTACCTGCTCAGTTTCGGTATCTGCGGCTCCTTATGTAGGTCTGGAATATGGACTAGGCACCACTGACCATGATTTGGAACCTCACTTTTCAACTGACAACGTAACACTCAACCCTGAGCTTGAAGACGGTATTTTCTCAGGCTTTGTCGGTTACGCATTTAATGACAACTGGGCATTGGAACTGGGTTACAGCCAGTTTGACCTTGATGATAGTCGTTCAAAAAACCTAGGTATCAAGTCAATCGATGGCAAAGATTACCATCATGAAATGGATTGGGATGCGTCAATCAAAGCCAAGCAAGTGTCGTTGGCTCCTGTGTTTAACTATGCATTAAATGATAAATGGACAACAAAATTCAAAGCGGGTTTAACTTACACGCAATACGATGCCAAGGTTTCTAAACATCAAGAATACGAACTTGTCACGAACGACGATGTGGAAATGACCAACACGCTTTTCCATAGCGCGGAGAAAAACAACGAGCTAGGCGCAATGTTCTCAGTGGGTGCGGAATACAGAATTTTCCCGCAGCTCACCATAGGTGTAAACGCAAAATACCAACTAGACAGCTACGCAAACACTGCATCCTTTAACGTAGGCACAACTTATTACTTCTAATATAAGGAGATGATAATGAAAAGAGTATTGTTAACATCCATGCTTGCTCTACTTTCAAGCTCGGCTTTCGCCGCGTTTAATGGTCCAGAAGTCAGTGCAATCAATACGGTGAAAGAGGCGCGCAACGCAACCGACGACAGCGCTGTAGTGCTAACCGGGCATATTGTTCAATCATTTGGTAACGAGACTTACTTGTTCAAAGACAACACTGGTGAAATCGAAGTAGAGATCGACAACGAAGATTGGATGGGTCAAGAAGTGACACCAAAAGATACCGTAATGATTCGAGGAGAGGTTGACTCAGATTGGACAACTACGCAGATAGACGTTGAGACCATTCAAAAACGTTAAGAAGTTGACGATACCTCAACACAAGCAACACAGCCACATTTTAGTGGCTGTGTTAAGCAATAATCATGGAGAACGCTCGTTTAGCTAGTCAAGCAAGGACAATCTTGCGGTACGACTAATCGTATACTCTTAGGCTGAACATCAAATCTAATGGTTCTCGAATGATAAGGTTCTCCATCTAAATTAAGAGGTAATGGATTCGGGAAGTCTATCTCCAACCAGCTTGCTTTAGTGTACTTCACAAACTCTCCTTTCTCACTCGGGTTATTGATCTCGTCGATTACTTTAGGCAGCTCATGAGGTAAAAATGGGCGCACCAATGTTAGATCCATCAGCCCATCATTAATCATCGCTTTTGGAGCTAACTCTTGCCCACCTCCAGCAAGGCGCCCATTACAAAACGCACCGAGCAACATTTCTCCCTGATACGCACCACCTTCAATCGTTATTGTTCCGTCATATGGTTTAAAGCCAAGTGCTTTTACAACACCAGTTAGCGTGTAAGCTCCACCGCCAAGAAAGTTTTTGAGTTCAACAGGCGTTTCTGCTGTAACTTCTGCGCCAAACCCTGCTGTTGCCACGTTAATAAAGCAGCGATCGTTCGCTTTGACGCAATCGACCAAAGCGGACTGCCCCTCAACAGCAAGAGATAAAGACGCCTTAATGGAATTAGGTACTTGAATAGCGGTAGCAAAGTCATTGGCGGTACCAAGGGGAATAATGGCTAACTCAGGGCGTTTTTCTTCGTCAATTTGAATAACCGCAGAAGCCGCCTCATTGACGGTTCCATCGCCTCCAGCGACAACAATACGTTCAATGCCTTCATCAACCGCTTCTTTCACTAGCCGCGGCATGTCTTGAGATTCCCACGTCACACGCACCTGTACGTCGATGCCTTTTTCTCTCATTTTCATGATTGCATCTCTTAACTCTGGATTCCCAGCTTTTTTTCCGTTAAGGATGGCACGTATTGTCTTTTTCATTGCACTTCCTATTGGTTGATGACTTTTCCTGCTTGCTTAATCTGTGAACGCAACCATTGATGGGCGCTGTCGTTTGTGCGACTAGGATGCCAGATTGTGCAAAGCTCATACATTTGTTCATCAAATGGCATTGATAAAGATTTAACATGATAGGTGTTATTGAACAAGTTGATCATCGACTCTGGCATTAAACCAATGTATTCACTACCACAAATAATTGGGAGCATTTCTAGTACGCCTGAGGCTCGATACTTAATCTTTCTCTTATCCAAGTCGACAATGTCATCGGCGTTTAACAAGCTCTTACGACTCTGCCACTGCGAAACCACTACGTGTTCTTCTTCAAAAAATTGTTCAGCCGTAATCTCGTCATTCAGGCGTGGATGCGTTTCGCTACATACCACCACCAAACGCTCCGTAAGTACAGTTTCCAGTTTTAGCACCGTTCTTGCTCTTGGTGTGATATCAATGATCAAATCGTATCGTTGTAACCGCAGATCACTTTCAAAATCTTCCGTAAAAAGCGGATGTACTTCTAATGCAACATTTGGCGCCGACACACGGATTTGTTTCATGACTTGAGGTAGCAACTCAAAGCTCGCAACGGACACACAGGCAATAGAAAACACTCTATTCGACACTTTAGGGTCAAACTCACTAGAGGCCGATAATGTCGAAGTGAAATTTTGTACTGAAGCTAGAAGAGCAGGATAAATATCCATCGCAAACGAGGTAGGCTCGACACCTTTAACGCAACGATGAAACAATGGATCATCGTAGATATCACGTAGCCTTGCTAGCGCTTTACTCACCGCAGGCTGGGTGATGTTTAAACGCGCCGCCGCCCGAGACAAGTTACGCTCTTCATAGATGGCAGTGAAAATGGGAATAAGATTAAGGTCGGTCGGTTTCATGCTATTAAATTTTTCAAAAGTCACTTTCTCTATTTTAATCTAACAGCATGATCCTTCACGTAGCCAAGTGCAATAAATGGGCGGTATCGCTTGTTTTAATGAGTTTTAACTCAATTTTGACGCACTTCATTCACCACATAAACTGGCACCATAGTGCAACGTAAAGCTTGACTTAGGCTTTGCCTAGGTAAGGGGTAAGAAACTCGCTGACTTCCTCGCCGCACAAACCCGTTTCTACCTCTATACCTGCTTGTTTTAGAATCTCGATACCTCGACCACTGTTGCGCGGGTCGGGGTCCAATATGGCTACGACGACTTTGCTTATGCCGGATTTGACTAATGTCACCGCGCAAGCTGGCGTGCGACCAACAAACGAACACGGTTCCAGCGTAACGTATGCCGTCACCGATTCTAACGAGCCTTGATACGCATTCAGCGCTTCCACTTCCGCGTGATTGCCACCAATCGCTTGAGTATGACCTTCAGAAACGATTTGATTGTCTTTCACTAACACGCAGCCAACCGGCGGGTTGGGTTGACATTCAGGAAGCGCATTTTTGGACACTTCCAATGCGCGGCGCATAAACTCTTGGCTCATTTGAACTCTATTCTCTAATAAAAACGAGGCGCTATATTAGCGCCCCGTTTTATTCATTGTCATCTCTTCCAATGACTTTGTCCAGTTCTGGTAACGCTCGCGGAATACGGAATTTAAAGCGTTTTTGTTTGGTCTGGACTTTGCGCCACATCGACTTCAGTAAATGAGCGCTATTTTCACCATTTTGCATTCGCGACGCACTTTTTTGCCACGATTCACTCGTATCGGCTTTGGTCATTTCTAGCTCGGCCGTATTTAAACGCAATTGTTTGTACAATATGGTCCTTGCTTCAGACCAACGTTTAGCCTTTAACAAACGGTGGAACGTCAGCCATGCTGGTGTCGGTCTGTTGCGGTAGTAACGTTTAATGGCTACCAATGAAATAATCACAAAACCCAGCAACACAAGCGTGGAAACAATCCATTCAAAGTACGTTCTGATGAAGGACTTCAACGTGTGCTTCGCGGCAAAAGTTTTGCCCTCTAACATCACCGTTTCCACTTGCTGAGTCTTACTGTTCCACCAACGGAACTCATAATCCGGCAGGGTTAATTCACCACCTTGTTGAATCACGTACACGCTCTCTTCTGTGCGTGTTGACTGGTAATCACCACGTGTTTGCGTATCTGTCAAACGGTGGGGTTGAGGATACGCTTGATAACGGGTTGTTGATTCTCCTTTCAACAAGTCTGGTAGCAATACAGATAGTGAATCTTGAGCCGAAATGGTGATTTTACGCGTGATTGCATCCCCAACTTTGAGTGACTCAGTGGAGGTATCCCACTCTTGCTTTACCTCTACATCTGTTGCAGAAAACCAAGGTGTCTCACCACTCAGCAGGCCCGATGGCAATACGGTTTTGAACTTAATCGGCTGCGTGTAAAGTGTGCCTGACACCTTCTCGCCGTCCGGCGCCGACACCTGAACGCCCACTGCGACAGGTGGAATCACAAAATCACCAGAAGCTTGAGGATACAAAGTCACTTCCCAGCGTTGACGCGACCAAGTTTGTCCCTCTTTTTGCTCAGTAAAGTTGGTTGCTAGTTGATTACGCTGTTTGGCGATAACATTGGGTATTTCAATATTGCCAATTCTCGTACCACCCGTAAACCAACGCGGCGTTGCCACTTCGATGGTTAAAATAACTTGCTCATTGACGCTAAAACTTGGTGTTTTCCGCTTCTCTCCAGCCGTTGGTTGTTTACCAACCCACGCTTGTAACTCAACACCATGCTCTCGTTGAACGTCACGAATATCTTGAGCCAACACACTACTGCTCAGGAGGAAACCGAAACAGATAACTACCCACAAGGGTAAAGCAAAGGGCGTAAAACGGTGGCTTTTCATCATTGCACCGCCTCCTCTGTATTTTCGCTCGCAGTAGAGGTTGATTCTCCGGTTTCTATTGAACGCAATTGAATCTGAAACTTCGCATTTAAGAAGTATTTAGGATCCGCTTCGACTCGCTTTAACCATTTGTCGGCTAATTCTTGGCTACCTATGATGTCGTCTGCATTTAACGTCTCTTTAATCATCAACTCCGCTGACGTTTTTTCATCCGCCCCTTCTGCGGTTTGAGGGTTATCGCCTAGCTCGGTTGATGCTTCTTGCTCTGTTCCTGCCTGACTCTCACTCATCCGGTTGATGTCCTCTACAATACCACCAATCACTTTCAAGTTATGCTCAACATCCGGTCTTAGCCTCTCGCTCAACGTTGGCTTGTTGGCTAGGGATTTTAACAAGTCACGTGCAGCCAAATATTCACGCTGACGCGCCAATGCACTCGCCGCATTATAAAGACCGTAATCTCGAACCTCTTCGGACGGGTCGTTTTGCATTTCCAAAAACGCACTGTGGGCGAGTTCAAACTCGCTAGCGTAGTAGTACGCCGTGCCTTTGCGTAATGGATTGACAAAGTGTTTCGCGGCTTCTAAATACGCTTGTTTGTTAAACAAACGCTGTCCTTGTTGGTCTGGCGTTAGCCACAAATCCCACCACCATTGCGCTACCTTGTCGAAAGCCGTCACTTTTTGCACAACTTGTGGCTGCTCGGCTTTAACAGAAATGTTCTCCGCCAACGCACTGGTTGGCATCAATAACGTGCCGCTCACCATTACAATCACGCACCACTGCACTAACCACCCTTTTCTAAACCACAGCATCATGATCAGCGCGATTGGGAACAGAAGCTGATATCCCATGTCTTTCCAAGGCATTGAAGATTCGCCATTAAGCTGCATATTGCGCTCAACGTATCGATTCAGTTGCTCGATATCACTATTATCGACGGTCACTTCCACCAATCGACCGTTAGTCTGACTAGCCAGTTTTTGTAGAGAATCCAAATCCATTGGGTTGTTACTCACAATGTCAGCATTCCCTGCCGCAAGAATTAACAGTTGATAAGGTTTGCCCGAGAAATACGCTTGGTATTGCTCAATCGTGGCTGGATTAACGCCATCACTCACCAACAGAACAGTGGAGCCTGGTTGACCTTGCAATTGTTGGTCAATTAACGGCAATGCTTTTTCGGCAAGCTTACCTTGCACGGGCATAATTTCTGGCGTAATGGCCGCCAAAAACGGGTCAAATACTTTGCTGTCTTGAGTTATAGGCATCGCGACATGAGCACTGCCCGCGAACACGACTAAACCCGTTTTTCCGCCTTTTCGCGCGACTAGCAAATCGCGTATTTTCTGTTTGGAACGCTCAAGGCGGCTTGGTGGGAGATCTTTTTGCAGCATCGAGTCGCTGTTATCAAGCACCACAAGCATAGAGGCTTTATCTTCGCCAAAGGGAGAAGATTCTCGTTGCCACGTTGGGCCTGCACAAATCACAATGGCGATGAACACAATCAGCATCAAGAGCTTAAGCGGCAGTTGCTTACGCCAGCCTCGCTCACCTATCGTCAAAGCATTGCGTAAATGTTCGGGCAGAATATCCTTCCAGCTTGGCTCGCTTTCTTCTCGCCAGCGTAACCACACCAAGAAAAACATGGGGATCAAAGCCAGTAACCACAGTGGTCGAATAAAATGAAACTGCGTAAAGAATTGCGTCCAACTAAGAGAATCAAACATCGCTCTCTCCTAATGATGATCGTGTAACAGCCCTTCTTTTAAGTGTTGCGACGCTGAACGCGAGCAAATGCATGATGACCACTAACGCCATCAAGTAATGGTGAAGGCTTTGTTTTGGGCGGTATGTGGTGCTTTCGTAAAGTTGAGGTTCCAGTTTGCCAATTTCGTCGTAGGCAGCCGATAGTTCATCACGGTTGAGTGCTTCAAACGCTTCACCGCCGGATTCTTTCGCAATGCGATGAATCGTGTCCATATCCAACGCGGTTTCACCTATCGTTTCCGGATCGCCCATCGCAATGACGTGTACTCTCACGCCTTTGGCTTTCGCAACTTTCGCCGCATCAATCGGTTCAACAAAACTGCCCGTGTCGTTACCATCGGTTAATACAATCGCGACTTTTTCACGGTTTTGGTCTTGTTCTAAAGCACTACGCGACTTATCGCTTTGCTCAAAAACTTTAATCGCTAAGCCAATCGCATCACCAAGATGGGTACTCTGCCCTGCCATTGCCACATCGGTTTGGTTAAGCAGTTCGAGCCACACTTTTTGGTCTGCGGTAAATGGCGTTTGCACGAAAGCAGCATCACCAAAAAGCACCAAGCCTAATCGGTCACCTTTACGAGACTGAACAAACTCCGACAGCACTTCTTTTGCCGCATCAAGACGAGAAATTTTTTCGCCTGTACGTGAGGTGAAATCTGGCTCGGCCATGGAGCCCGAAAGATCCACCACCACCATCACATCGCGGCCTAAACTCTCGCGAACTTGAGGCTCGCCTAACACGGTGGGTTTTGCCATCGCACACACCACCAAAAGCCATGAAAGAATTAACGTTGCTCGTTGCCACCAACTCGGGGTCAACTGGCTTGCACCTTCTGATGGCGTCTCGCCAATCGCTTCCACCAGCTGACTAAAAAACGGCACTTTGATCGCCATTTGCTTAGTGCGATATGCAGGCACCAAGTAGTACACCACCAACGGCAAGGGCAAAACCAGAAACCACATTGGGTGAGCAAATTCAAAACCAGACAAACCAGTTATCGATGCAAGAAGATCATTCATGTTGACCTCCCTGATGTGCTTTGCGTTTCAATCGTGGTGATTTATTTGCCGCGCTTTTTTGAGCATCACAACGGTGCTCACTCACCCAGTTTTTCGCACGAGCAATAAGCGTTACTCGCTCTTCGTTGGTTAGCGTAACGCTTGGGTCAACAATACTTTGTAGCCAGCACTTTGAAAGCTCATCGTTAAAAACCATTTGCGAGTTTGCTTGAGAGTCTCTGGTTTGCGGATACAGCGCATCGAGCTTGCGCAGAAAGGCGGTATCAAACAATTTCGCGTTGCGGCTATCAATATGAATCAGCACTATTTTAAGCACAGAGAACAATACTTTTGGCATGTCTTTGTCGCTCGGGTTGATTTGCGAAATCGCCAGTAGAGCTTCTTTTCGGTAACGATTATGCCACCATTGCCGAGCCAAGCGATATGCGAAATATACCAATGCAATGAACGCAACCGCCGCTAAAATTTTCCAGCCAATAGTTTGCGGGTACCAACTCACGCTAGATGGTACGGCCACATCATGCAGCTCTCTGAGTATGTAGGTACTTGGAGGCGTAGGAAGATCACTCATTTAACGCCCTCCTACCAGTTTTTGGAATTGTTTAATGTGCTCACCTGTCGTATCGAGTTCGATGTGCGGAAGGTGTTTCATCGCCATAAGTTGAGAGAGTGATTGACGCTGTAAGCTAGTTCGAGCCTCAAGCTTTGCGCTCGCAGCTTCTACCTTTGCTTTGCTGTCTAAATTGAGTTGATACTGCCCGTCACCAACCACCCATTTCGATTTTGCCAAATCGTCTGGTAGCGCTTGTTCTAATGGGTCACTGACCATCACTGCAAGAACATCGTTGTGCTGTTGTAGCTGTTTAAGGTGATCAAGGTGGTGCTCCTCGCAGTCGCTCCAGTCGCTGATAAAAATCAAAGTGGATTGCTTGAGCTTCATGCGTTTAATAAGCTCAATCCATTGACTGAACGTTACTTTTTCGGAATTGCAGGAGTCCACATTGAGCGATTGATTGGCTTTAGCGAGACGTTTAAGTTGCGCCAGAAGATCGTTTTGCGAACGCTGTGCCTTGCTGTGAAACAACGCCTGCGGGGATGCGATGACAAAACCGACTCGGTCGCCATCTTTTAATACTCGCCACCCACACATCGCTGCGATCTCTGCCGCGACAACTGATTTCATTACTTGCGTCGAAGCAAAAAACATTGTGCTTCTCTGGTCGACACACACGATTACGTTGCGATCTTTTTCTTCTGTATAGCTGCGCACGTGCGGCTTACCTGTACGCATCGTAACTTTCCAATCAAGGTTACGAATATCGTCACCCAATTGGTAATGGCGCAGCTCTTCGAAGTTCAATCCACGACCGCGAAACAACGAATTGTGTCGGCCAGAGAGTACGCTACCCGCTTTTAGATGAGGAAGTAAACTGAATGATTCTGCTTGTGCTTGCAGACGTACTAAACGAGCATAATCGCAGTACAAACGGGGATCCATCCCCTGTGATTTTGGCGCAAGAGTTGGCTTAGCCATAATGCCTCCCACTTACCCAATTTCTACACAATCTAGCAGCTCTTGTACGACTCGTTGATGATCGACCCCATCTGCCAGTGCATCGTAGGTCAAAGAAAAACGGTGGCCCAATACAGACGGAACCATGGCACGCACATCGTCAGGAGTCACATGGTCACGTCCTTGCATCCACGCATACGCACGAGCGCATTTGTCAAGTGCGATAGAAGCACGAGGACTAGAGCCAATCTCAATCCATTTTGCTAAGTTTGAATCGGCATAACGCTCTGGCTTACGAGTCGCCATCACTAACGCAACGATGTAGTTTTCCACTAGGTCTGATACCACGATGTTTGGTAACTGACGACGCGCTTCTAGCACCACGTCTGGCTCGATGTGTTTTGGCGTAATAATTTCGCTGCTGGTTTCCGCACCCAATTCTTCACTGCGCACCAAACGAATGATGTCACGTTCGGCGTCATCTTCTGGATAATCGACGGTAACCTTCATGATAAAGCGGTCCATTTGCGCTTCTGGCAGTGGGTACGTGCCCTCTTGCTCTACTGGGTTTTGCGTTGCAAGCACCATAAATAAGTCTGGCAATACGTGAGTTTTATCGCCTACTGTGATTGTGCCTTCGGCCATGGCTTCAAGCAGTGCCGCTTGTACTTTGGCAGGTGCACGGTTGACCTCATCAGCAAGTACAATGCTGTTAAAAATGGGCCCAGGTTGAAAGTGGAGTTGCGGCTTACCATCCAGCTCTTGATAAACCTCAGTACCCGTCACGTCAGATGGTAAAAGATCCGGCGTAAACTGGATTCGACCAAAACTGGTGTTTAACAAGTTCGCCAACGATTTTACGGAACGTGTTTTTGCCGTTCCCGGTAAACCTTCTAGCAGAATATGCCCATTTGTTAATAACCCGATGACTAAAGCTCGAACCACGTGGCTTTGTCCAATGACGCTTTTTTCTGTTTGTTCGATGAGTTCTTTTATCGCTTGTTGTGCGTGGTTCATAGGATACCTTTTCAATGGTTTAAGCCGTCTTTTCGATAGTTAAGTATAAGAACAAATGAAATAACTTAAGGTTATATTCACTATGTTATCTTTGCGGTTCTTGAGATTGGAGAAGTTGTGCAAGACCAACCAACATCGGTAACGCATAATCAAAGAACATTTTGATTCCCGAACACAAATAGTTTAGACCACTCTCACCATTCGGCGTTTTGATCAAACGGTTTTTTGGGCACTCACCCCAACAATAAGGCAAGTAAGGGCATTGCTTACAATACGTCGGCAATGAATCGCGTTTTGCCATGCCAAAAGTATATTGTCTTGTAGAGAAGGCCATTTCATTCAGTGAGTGTTCATGAATGTTGGCGAGTTTGTATTCTGGATACACATAGTGGTCGCAACTGAACACGTCGCCATTGTGCTCAATCGCCAGCCCTTTGCCACAAAACTCCGCCGTCACGCAAAGCTGAGACGGTTTCCCCATTACTTGCGCCACCGCGGTTTCAAACAGATTAACCAGCACACGGCCAAGATCGTTATTCACCCACTCTTCAAAGGTCGCCATTAAAAAGCGTCCCCAGTCTTCAGGATCGACTGACCAATCCGTTACAATCGACATTGGATGCCCCGGTTTAGCCAGATCACTGCCTTTGGTTGGGATCATCTGTTCGTTCCAAAACTGCGGCGCGGTTGTTTGGAAGTTGTTGGCTTCTACCACCGGCGCAAACTGAATATAAGTCACACCCAATTCTTGGGTTAAAAATCGATATACTTCGAGCGGGTATTTCGCATTGTGACGATTCACCGTGACCAACGCGTTGAATTTCACGCCATGCGCTTTGAGCTTATCTACCGCTTTCATCACGAGATCAAACGTTGGCTTACCGCTGCGGGTTTTGCGATATTTGTCGTGCAGCTCTCGTGGTCCATCAATCGACAAGCCAACTAGGAAGTTGTGCTCTTTTAAAAACGCACACCACTCATCGTTTAGCAAAATACAGTTGGTCTGAAGGTCGTTTTCAATGCGAACGCCTTTCGGCTGATATTTCTTTTGCAAAGCTACGACATTGCGGAAATAGTCCAACCCAAGCAGCGTCGGCTCCCCGCCCTGCCATGAGAATACAATTTCTTCGCCATCCTGACTTTCGATATAGCTTTTCACGAACGCTTCCAGTGTTGCGTCGTCCATTTTTGGCTGCTTTTCTTGGTGCAGTAGATTTTCTTTATGCAGATAAAAGCAGTACTGACAATCGATGTTGCACTTTGCTCCGCCTGGCTTTGCCATCACATGGAATCGACGGTCATACGCGCCCAGAACAGGCGCTTTAGACGCCGTTTTAAGAGGAACAATAGGCATAGTAGTAGAATGGCGAGGGGAAATCTTACTCATACGTTTCTCACTATTACATATACCCAAATAACCTCGTGAGCGCTGTACAGCAAAAGTGAAGCTATTTGGGTATATAGCGCTCCAAAAAGCGCTATATAATCTTAATTTACTTAGAAGACTTAGGTACGAACGAACCTGCTTCCATACGAGGCGGGAATTCTTTGAATGTACCCATCACCTCTTTCACTGTATCCATTGCTGGCATCATTAAGAATGAACGCTCGTACATCCAACGAGAATAACCCATGCCTTGATCGCCTCGTTCAAATGGATCAATGCTCAAGTCAAAGATCAGTGGCACACGAAGTTTAGTGAACGGCTTACGCCATACATCCATACCCGTTTCATTCTCTTGAATCATAAAGTGGAACTTGTACTTTCCTTGGCGCAATGCCACAAGATCGCCGTCGTCGCTCCAGTAAACGAACTCATTTCGTGCGGATTTGTCTGACTTACCCGTTAAATATGGCAATTGGTTGTAACCGTCTAGGTGAACTTTGTAGTCCATATCGCCAACTTTTTTGCCTTTTAGCAGTTCGTCTTTAACTTTGGTATCACCTGCCGCAGCAACTAGTGTCGGGAAAAAGTCCTCTAATGACATCATGCCGTTGAATGTTTTACCTGCCTCAATTTTTCCAGGCCATTTAATCAACATTGGCACACGGAAACTCCCTTCCCAGCCAGTGTTTTTCTCTGAGCGGAACGGTGTCATCCCTGCATCCGGCCACAAATCAACCATAGGGCCGTTGTCAGTGGTGTAAACAATGATTGTATTGTCATCCACACCTAACTCTTTGATCTTGTTAAGTAGCTGACCGATTTGGTCATCGTGCTGCTTAACACCATCCGCGTAGAAACCGGCACCTGTTTTACCTTGGTATTCTTCAGGAACATGTGTGAAGTTGTGCATGCGAGTGGTGTTAAACCAAGTAAAGAACGGCTTGTCCGCTTTTACTTGCTTTTCTATGAAGCTCTCTGCGGCATCAAGAAACTCACCATCAACATTTTCCATACGCTTACGCGTTAGTGGACCGGTATCTTCGATTTTGCCGTCAGCGTAAGAATGGATAACGCCACGAGGGCCAAATTTCTTCTTGAACTCCGGGTCTTTAGGGTAATCCACGTTCTCTGGCTCTTCTTCTGCGTTCAAGTGGTATAGGTTGCCGAAGAATTCATCAAAACCGTGGTTGGTAGGAAGATGCTCGTCTCGGTCACCTAAATGGTTCTTACCAAATTGTCCGGTTGCGTAACCCATTTGTTTAAGCACGGTTGCAATCGTCGGATCTTTTTCCGAGATACCTTCCGGAGCGCCTGGTAAGCCCACTTTTGATAGACCTGTACGTTTTGGCATTTGACCAGTGATGAATGCAGAACGGCCTGCTGTCGAGCTTTGCTGTGCGTAGAAGTTAGTGAACTTCGCACCTTCTTTAGCAATGCTATCGATGTTTGGCGTGTTGTACGCCATCATGCCTTGGTTATAGGTACTAAGGTTCCAGTAACCAACATCATCACCAAAGATGACAAGAATGTTGGGTTTGTCCGCTGCATGTGCAACTGCAGATGCAGCGCCCAAAGCTAACGTACATGCGTTAAGTACGAGTTTTTTACTGCTCGTTTTGGTCGCATTTTTCATATTATCTCCAAGAGTTCGCTAGTGCGTAAAAATGGTATTCGCTTTTCAATACCATTGTTGATATAAGATAAAGCACTAATTTCAGGCGATAAATGCAGTCAAAATTAGTTAACCTATAAATTAAATTTATGAGTGACGTTATGGACTTGAATTTGATCCAAACTTTTCTTGTTGTTGCGGAGTTTCAATCTTATACAAAAGCCGCGGAACAATTAGGGCTTACACAACCTGCTGTGAGCGCTGCAATAAAGCGTTTAGAGCAAGTCGTCGATAAGCAATTATTCGTTAAAAAAGGGCGAGGTATCGCACTAACCTCCACCGCTTATCAATTACTGCCGCAATTCCAGCAAGCGGTTAATATTATTGACAATGCGATATCTGATAAAAATCATTTTGAAGTGTGTTGTTCGGAAATTTTGTTGCACATTATGGACCCGATAAAGAACACTATTTTTTATGAATCACCACCCGAAAAATTCCTATTATTTGAGCTGTTAAGACAACAAAAAGTCGATCTAGTAATCGATACGGTGATCACGAAAGATGCAGCGTTTATTATTGAAGATGCTTATGAGGAAGAAGCCGTGGTTATCTGTAGTGAGAACCATCCCCGTGTACACGGCACGCTCACAAAAGAGCAATTTTATGAGGAAACTCACTGTTTATTTTCAGGAAAATGGAACAACATGTCGGGGTTCGAGCAACTAGCAAAGGAAACAATTCAAGAAAGAAAAGTCGACTTGATCACATCTTCGCTAGCGGGCATGGCGCTGTATGTCGCCCAAAGAGACAGTTTAGGGATCGTGTCTCAATCTTTTGCAAACAAGTGGAGCAAAGCGCTCAAGCTTCAAATTTTGCCCTGCCCCATTTCGATACGCTCTATCCCTTACAAGTTCGTCTACCATAAGCGAGAGGTAAACAACCCAGCCCACATCGCTCTACGTGAAAAAATCAAAGCCAACTTAACGGCAGTCCACTACGAACCAATTTGTTTATAACTCTTGTCAATTGAAGCGTTAGGCGTTTTCGTCATCAAGCTTTCTACAAACCTGAATAGATAGAATTTTACAGATAAAAAAGAGGCTCATTTTAATGAGCCTCTTTCTATATGTGATACTTCACTTAGCTTTTCCTACTTATTTGGGTTCTCTTTTAGTTTCTCCATCACTTGATCGAGCGAGAAGCTTGCTGCTTTTTGCCTTGGTGGGAACTCTTTAAACGTTTCAAGGAATCTGCCTACGTAAGCTTGCGCAGGAACAAGCATGTAAGCACGGTCTAGCATCCAATCGTAGTAAGTGTTAGAAGTGATATCAGCCACTTCGTAAGGATCCATACGCAAGTTGAAGATCTTAGGAACACGAAGTGTGGTGAATGGTTCAGCCCAAATACGCAACGTACCTTTTGCTCGTTGCTCCATAAAGACCAGCTTCCATTTGTTATAGCGAAGTGCAGTTAAGTCTCCATCATCTGAGAAGTAAAAAATTTCTTCTCGTGGGGCCTTATCCTCTTTACCAGTCAAATATGGTAGGAAGTTATAGCCGTCTAGGTGAACTTTGAATTTCTTACCATTCGCACTATAACCTTTGAGCAATTTCTCTTTAATATTGTCATCACCCGCGGCAGCAACGAACGTTGGCATCCAGTCCATGTGATGCATGATATCATTCGAAACAGAGCCAGCTTTAATTTTACCCGGCCAACGTACCATCGCAGGAACTCGGTACGCACCTTCCCAGTTGGTATTTTTCTCTCCACGGAATGGCGTTGTACCTGCATCTGGCCACGAGTTCATGTGTGGGCCATTATCGGTGGAGTAAAAGACGATTGTGTTGTCTTTAATACCCAAATCATCCACTTTTTTCAGTAGCTGACCTACATGGTTATCATGCTCGACCATACCATCTGCATACTCGCTGATACCTGTTTTCCAGAGTTCTCTTCTTTCACATGAGTACGGAAGTGCATACGAGTTGCATTCCACCAGACAAAGAAAGGTTTTTCAGCCTTGACTGCACGATCCATAAAGTCGAGTGCCGCATCTAACGTCTCTTCATCCACGGTTTCCATGCGCTTGCGAGTTAGAGGCCCTGTATCTTCAATTTTGCCATCAGCGTACGAACGGATAACGCCGCGCGGACCGAACTTTTTACGAAACTCAGGATCTTTAGGATAATCGACGTTTTCTGGCTCCTCCTCGGCGTTCAAGTGATAAAGGTTGCCAAAAAATTCATCGAAGCCGTGATTAGTAGGAAGGTGCTCATCTTTATCACCTAAGTGGTTTTTACCAAATTGCCCTGTCATATAGCCCATCGGCTTCAGCATTTCGGCAATGGTTGCGTCCTCTTCCTTCAAGCCAAGATCAGCACCTGGAAGCCCCACTTTACTCAAACCTGTTCTAAGAACGGTTTGGCCCGTAATGAAAGTAGAACGGCCCGCTGTACAAGATTGCTCACCGTAATAGTCAGTGAACATCATGCCTTCTTTGGCGATACTGTCTATATTTGGTGTTTTGTACCCCATCAAGCCAAACGTGTAAGCACTGAGATTGGACTGGCCAATATCATCACCCCAAATGACGAGAATATTTGGTTTCTCTGCTGCGATACTGCTACTTGTCGCACCGATTAAAGCGGCGGCAAGAATCGCTAATCGGCGTTTAACGCCATATTTCGCTGTCATATAAACCTCTGTGTGTATTAGAAAAGTGCTTCCTGCAACAGAATGTATAGTTCACAAATAGCGGATAAGCGAATTTACTAAATGAGAATTCTTTCTATCTTTGCCTAACATTACACCGTTATTTGTCGCTAATACGCACTCCAATAGCACTTTAGTTCAGAGCGCCATCGCACCATTCATCACTACTGGTAATCTCAAGTATTAAGATTGTCTACGCATATCACAGTGCTCATAAAGTACCTGATTGCTTTTATATAAATATTAATGATAATACGTTTTACTACTATTAATAATTAAGGTACCCGTGTGCTTGACTCCAAGGTTTCAAATGGAAAAACTTCCCAATGCCAACACAACGGCGTTCACCATAATGATGAGGAGCTATTACTAGATAAGCGCACTCACTCTGTGGTACTCAATTACTTGCCAAACAAGAAATCTGTTCAGTTAACAAGCATTCAATTTAAGCTGCTGCAAACTCTCACTCACCATCAAGATCAAGTACTTAGTAAGCATTTTCTTTACGAAACAGTACTAAAACGTGAATTTACTGAACATGATCGAGCTCTCGATATGCACATGAGCAGAATGAGAAAGCGTCTAGTTCACGAAGGCGTTCCAACAGACAGAATTCAGACAGTCCACCGCCAGGGTTACATTTTCAAGCGCTCAGACAATCAACAGAAAAATTAACGCTAATTGACCCAACTTTTGGTAATTGACCGCTTATTTTGCTTTAATTAATGCAAATTCTAATCACGTAAAATAACTCAATGAATTTGCGCTTAATTTTTACACTTTGCATTGCTACTTTGTTTGCCGGCTGTGCAACCTATGCTGGTCTTAACTATGACCAACTGTTTGGTCCACAGCTCGTGCGTGAACGCACTGTTGACGTGGAAACCCCTCAAGCAAACTTCTTCCAAAGCGAAGTTAAACCCATTATGGATAACCGCTGTGTCGTCTGCCACGCGTGCTACGATGCACCATGTCAACTTAAGCTCTCTTCTGTTGAGGGCATTGACCGTGGTGCGAGTAAAGCACTGGTATATGAAGGAACAAGACTCACAGCCGCAGCACCAACACGCTTATTCGAAGATGCAGAAACAACCCAAGAGTGGCGCGATGCGGGTTTTCATCCGGTTCTCAACGAACGTGATCAAAGCATGGCAGCCAACATTGATGCAGGCCTTATCGCACGTTTGCTACAACAAAAAGAGCGCCACCCATTGCCTGACCAAGTCCAGTTAGAAGGCTTTGACTTTTCGATAGACCGAGAGCAAACCTGTCCGACGATTGAAGAATACGAGCAATACGAAAAGGATAACCCGACCTGGGGAATGCCTTTTGGTATGCCAAACCTATCAAACAGTGAATACCACACACTCATGACTTGGTTGGAAAACGGCGCAATAATGAACGTTCACCGACCTGTTAGTGAGAAAGAGCAAGCGCAAATAGATAAGTACGAAGCATTACTTAACCACTCTGATTTGAAAAATCAGCTGATGGCTAGGTATATATATGAGCATTTATTTTTATCTCATCTCTACTTTTCGGAACTCGATGAAGATCCCCGATTCTTCACGCTCGTCCGCTCTGCTACACCACCAGGACAGCCCATCAAACGTATTTCAACGCGTCGCCCGTACGATGATCCAGGGGTTGAACGTGTGTTTTATCGAATTATTCCAGAGCAAGGGACCATAGTAGATAAAACTCACATGCCATTCGCGTTAAACAAGCAACGCATAGAGAACTGGAAAACTTGGTTTATTGATGCTGATTACATGGTTAGTCAGCTACCGAGTTATGAACCAGAAGTTGCTGCAAACCCGATGACATCATTCATCGACCTTCCAGTGAAGTCGCGCTTTAAGTTCATGCTAGATAATGCACAAAATACAATAATGGCATACATCAAAGGCCCAGTTTGTCGTGGCCAACTGGCATTGAATGTTATCAATGATCGCTTTTGGGTGTTTTTCCTTGATCCAGATAAAGCAGACATCCCAGAAGTAAATGAGTTTTACCGATCTCAGGCTGATAATCTAAAACTACCGGCAGAGCAAGAAAGTAACACGCTACCTGTTACCAACTGGGTCAAGTACGCGCGTCAACAAGCTCGCTACCTAGAGGCTAAATCTGAGTTCACTAATAACTGGTTTAAAGAAGGTGAAAACCTATCCACCGATGTAATTTGGGATGGTAATGGCACCAACCATAATGCGGCATTAACGATATTCCGCCATTTTGATAGTGCTTCTGTTGTTCAAGGGTTAGTTGGTGAGCAGCCTAAAACAGTGTGGATTCTTGACTACGCGCTACTAGAGCGTATCCACTATTTGCTTGTTGCTGGGTTTGACGTTTACGGTAACTTCGGCCATCAGCTCATGACACGAATGTTTATGGACTTCTTGCGTCTAGAAGGCGAAAGTAACTTTATCTCGTTGTTACCCGCCGATATGCGCCATGAACTTCAATCTAGCTGGTATAAAGAGCAAAGCCCGCAGTTGAGTGACTTTTTACAACGAAATGTGAAGCCGTTTAACCAACCAACCAGCGTTCAGTATAAGAGTGACGATCCAAAAACGGAGTTGGTGGAGTTGTTGAGCGAACATGTTTCAGATGTGCTTCTGCCTCGCTACGAAATTCAAGACACGGCTCTTTCTGCGAGTAGTGAAAAGCAACTAAAACGTATTGACCACGTTCGTGGTGAAGGCCTAAAAACCGTTCCGCAAATCACTATGCTTATGGTGAGAAGTCAATCAGGGGAAGATGAACTGTTCACCTTACTTCACAACAATGCACACACAAACATCTCTAGCTTGTTTGATGAAGAAAGTAACCGTGACTTTGCTAACGATGATATGACCATTGTACGCGGCGTTGTGGGAAGCTACCCTGCGGCATTTTTCTCGATCAACGAAAACCAAGTAAAAGATTTTGTCGATCAATTTAGTGCCATCCAAAACGAGTCCGATTACGTTAAGTTATTGGATAATTTTGCGATTCGTAGAAGCTCAGAAAAATTCTGGTCATTTAGCGATCGTTTACACAATTGGTACCGTACAAAACAACCGATCGAATTTGGATTACTTGACTATAATCGTTTTGAGAATCGATGATGATTTAAGGGGGTTCTCATGGGTATCCGAGATAACATTGCCGCTCTTGAACAACAGATTTACGTTGCTTGTTCTGAGGGAGACTACGAAACGGTCAATATGCTTGAGCATCAACTCGAATACTTGCGTGGCAAAGTGGAACATCCTTTTGATGATGACCCTTATGCCCTAGACACTCGATTCGAGTGGGAAGATGACATGACCGAATAGAAAAAACCTCCGGAAAGCCGGAGGTTTTTTTATTTTCAATGCTCGATGGATTACTTCGCCATTAACTCATCCAGAGCTTGAATTGATGCAGACACTTGAGAAACTAAATCATCTTTAGTCGCATTATAGGTATCTAAAGGTTGAGCCGCGGCTTCAATTGCTTGGCAAGCGTTCATTAATGCAGTTAGTCCTAAACTTCCCGCGCTGCCCTTTAATTTATGGGCAAGGTTCTTTACTTCTTTACTATCATTGTCCTCAGCAGACGCTTGCAGTTTGCTTAATACATCAGTGCTGGTGGATCTAAACAGATTAATAATGTGCAACATCTTATCTCTGCCCAAGATTTTCATATCGGACTCAATCACGCTCGGATTAATGATAACCACATCGGGTTCCTTTTTTTGGGGTGCTTGAACGACCTTTGATTGTAGCTCTTGTTCTTGAGGCGAAATTTGATCAAAAGGGGTACAGTCGGCATTTTGTGGCAACAACAACGGCTTTCCGTCTAGCGCATCCTGAATCAATGCCGCGAGTGCCTCTTTTGCCAATGGCTTAGGCAAGTATCCGTCAAAACCAGCGGCTAGATAGCGCTCAACTTCTTCCGCAAAAACGTGCGCAGACACTGCAATCATTGGCGTGACGGCAAGCGCTTTATTGGCCGGCTTATCACACTCAATCCGCTTTAAGCGTTGGATCAACTCAGTTCCATCACAATCAGGGAGGTTGATGTCGACTAAAGCGATATCAAAATCCTGTGTGCTGATCAGTTGCTCTGCTTGTGAGCCGTTTTCCGCCATCACGACTTGATGCCCCATGCTTTCGAGAAAACCTTCCGCGACCACTCGGTTGACTTCATTATCTTCTACCAGCAAGACCTTTGCTTTCACTTTGCAACGTGCGGTTGCCACGGTTCCTATTTCAACAGGTTCGCTTTCCTCTAACGGAATAGAGAACCAGAATCGGCTACCATTTCCCTCTTCGGAATCGACTTCTAAAACACCGCCCATCGCTTCAATGATTCGCTTACTGATGGCAAGTCCAAGCCCCGTACCTCCAGTTTGGCTCATCCCACCTTCAGCTTGCGTGAAGGCATCAAACAACGTTCTCTGGTATTTTTTGGCAATTCCTATTCCAGTGTCTGATACTTCAAACAGGACTTGCGACTCGTCCTCAGGGTTCAGGCTAACGTAGATATCAATTTCTCCTTCGTCAGTGAACTTAATCGCGTTACCAACAAGATTGTTCAGCACCTGACTGATTCTGGTGACATCCCCTTTCCAGTAGCGACTAACATCACTTTCAATATGGTAGGAGAACAGCAGCTTCTTCTCTTGTGCTCGACTGTTCATTAACTGGAAAGTGTCCTCCACCATTTGGTGTAAATCGAAGCCCATGTGACGAATTTCTAAATGCCCCGCTTCAATCTTGGAGTAATCCAGTACATCATTAAGGATCGCGAGCAACGTTTTACCACTACGATTAATGATTTCCGCATAGCGTTTTTGAATTGGGTTGAGGCCTGAGTCAATCAGCAAGCGTGCTGTCCCCAACACTCCGTTCATTGGCGTTCTTATCTCATGGCTCATCGTCGCCAAGAATGCCGATTTTGCTCGGCTCGCTTGCTCTGCTTGCTTGCGAGCTTTAGCGTGATTCAAAACCTCTTCATTCAAACGGCGGTTAGCTTGTTTTAACTGCGAAGTGCGCTGCTCAACAAGCTCTTCTAAATGCTCTTTATGTTCCTCAAGCTCTCGCTTGGCTTGAGCTTCACCCTCAGCTACCACTTTTAGTGCTTGCGCGGTATTACGAGCCGTGATGATGGCCTGCCCCATATGCGCCAACTCATCTTTGCCTTTCACTTCCAACTCAACCGCTAAGTTACCCTGTGCCACAGACAGCAACGCAGCGGAATATTCCGCTAACCGCTTCACAACAGAAAGGTACACCACACGCCATAAAATCAGCACCAATACAATCAAACCAACAATTGAAATAACGGTTAGAGACCACTGAGCGAATTTCAGTGTGCTGGTCAATTGGTCTACAGCGACGGTAGTGGTTTTGTTTGAATCATCAACCAATTTGTTGACCGTGCCATTAAGCTCTGAGAACAACTCTAATGTCTTTTGCATCAGTTGTTGTGACTGTTCGTTATTCTCGTATTGCTGCATCAGTATAGAAAATACGACCTGACGCTTACCAAGCTCTATGAGCAGTTGGCTCATTTGCTTAGAGCGCGTAGGATCTTCCACAGCGAGTACACGGCGTTGCATGATTTTGAGGTTGCTATCGAAATCACTTTGAACCTGTTGAATTCGCTCAATATTCGTTAATGTCCGAGCCTCTTCAATCTGATTCAACATTTTAAAGGCCAACAAGTGCAGTTCATGCAATCGCTCAGTCAGATCAAGATCGACCTCCACCAGTGCATCTAGCGCCTGATAAACTTGCGATTTTTTATTCGATTCTAATAAGTCATAAATATGCGTGACGTTTGCAACAGCAATGGTGCTCGTATTCTGAACTTGCGTACGAGTTAGTTGTTCTAGCTCTTCACTGAGCAGACGCATTTCTTCAACACGAGTATCTATCTCTTTTGCAAGCCACAGTTTTTTTTCAACCGAAACACCGAGTTCTGCCAAATTGTCGATAACATTCTGGACGTTATTCTCTAAAGCTTCTAACAATTGAGAATCGAACGACTCGCTCCCGAGCTCCTTGATGTGAGTGAGTAAAGACTCGAGCTGTTCGAACAGCACTCGCCCTGACTCCTTTCTTTCCTGCTCGTTTCTTGCGTTCGACAACATTTGTACAGACGAAATAATACGAGTACTCAACTCAGAGACTTGCCTCGCCTCAATCATGGCGGGAATCGCAGAATCCACGACATTTCTTTCGGTTTTGGCAACCAAAGAAAATCCAGACACACCAATAAGTGCCGATAACATGACCAGTATTGCCATCGCAATGAAAGACAACAAAAGTTTACGACCGATGCTTGCAGTTGCTAGCAGCATATTTTCATGACCTTAATGTTCGTGTTCAGCGACATATTACGTTATATTTTGCAGTGTTTACTTAATCTATGCCAACGAACTTCATTTCATGGTTAAAAATCAACACGCATTTCGCACATTTTTCAAACATTCTGCAGCCACTTTAACCCTAGTTGCTTCTTTGCCAGCGGTTGCCGCAGAGAAAATATGTGCAATATACCCTCACCTAAAGGATTCATACTGGTTGTCAGTAAACTATGGAATGGTGTCCGAAGCGAAAAGAGAAGGTGTCGAGCTACGAGTCCTTGAAGCGGGCGGCTACCCAAACAAAACCCGTCAAGAACAACAACTCGCACTGTGTAACCAATGGGGAGCAGATGCGGTTATCCTTGGGACCGTGGACCCACAGGCTTACGAGCATTCACTTAAAAATTGGGTGGGGAATACTCCCGTTTTTGCTACTGTGAACCAACTCGACTTGGATGAAGAACAAAGTGAGTTGCTAAAAGGGACTGTCGGTGTTGACTGGCATTGGATGGGATACGAAGCGGGTCAATATTTGGCCGCTCGCCATCCAAAGGGGTCAGGAAAGATCAACATTGCCTTACTTTTGGGGCCGCGAACTCGTGGTGGTACGAAACCCGTTACTGCCGGATTTTATGAAGCGATACAAGGAAGTGATATCAACATTGTTGACTCATTTTGGGCAGACAACGACAAGGAGTTACAACGTAACCTAGTTCAACGTGTGATCGATATGGGAAATATAGATTACATTGTTGGCAGTGCAGTGGCGATTGAAGCGGCCATCAGTGAGCTGCGCAGTGCCGGCAAAGCTGAGGAGATCGGTTTAGTTTCTGTGTACTTAAGTCATGGTGTATATCGAGGCCTGTTACGTAACAAAGTACTCTTCGCACCAACAGATAAAATGGTGCAGCAAGGTCGGCTTTCCGTGATGCAAGCAACGCATTACTTAAGAGGTGAAGCTTATGACAAACATGCCTCACCAACCATCAAACCACTGACTCCGAAGACGCTTCATGACGACACGATCGAAGAATCGTTATCTCCGTCAGAATATAGGCCGACATTCCGTGTTAAGGCTGTTGATTGAAAGACCAAAAACGTGTTCTATTGAGTCACAACAATTTTAAAATCATACAAACGGAAACATCTTGATGCAAAAAACCATTCGTACCATGCCAACCCATAAACATGTGGCTTTGGTTGCTCACGACAACTGCAAACCTGAGCTACTTCGCTGGGTAAAAGAAAACAAAGAAAAGCTACAGAGTCACTTCCTTTACGCAACTGGCACGACAGGACACATGCTGAGTAAAGAAACTGGACTTGCGATCAAGAGCATGATCAGTGGTCCGATGGGCGGTGATCAACAACTAGGCGCTCTCATTTCAGAAGGCAAAATCGACGTTCTCGTTTTCTTTTGGGATCCACTGAATGCCGTACCTCACGACCCAGATGTTAAAGCGCTTCTTCGTATTGCTAGTGTTTGGAATATTCCTGTAGCAACGAACCGAGCCACCGCTAAGTTCCTGTTTAACTCCCCTCTTCTTGAGCAAGAAGTAGACATCGAAGTACCGGATTACGAAGCCTATCTTGCTGAGCGCATGTAAGCTTTGATGCCAACCAAATAAAGCAAGGGCGATACCAAGTATCGCCCTTGCTGTTTTTAACATTCTAAACGTTGCATTTAACGGGAAGTCACTATGGGATAGTCACCATTAACGAGCTCTTGAACGAATGCAGATCCCGCGCCAGTATGCGTGATCCAAACCTTCTCTTTCGCACGTGTAATAGCCACGTAAAATAGCCTGCGCTCTTCTGCGTAAGGGAATTTGTCTTTGGACTCCGTCAACGCACCATCAATGTGAATTTGCTTCTTCTTAGCGGGGAATTGCCCCTCATCCACAGAAAGAATAATCACAAAGTCAGCTTCGCGTCCTTTACTCGCATGGCAAGTCATAAAGCGAATATCGAGATTAGGGAAACGTCGCAACCAATCGTCGAACAAATCGGGCTTATGATAATGGTTACGTCCTAGCAATAAAACTGACTTGGTTTGCTTGGCTTGTTGATTCAAGTGATCCAAGATCTTTTCCACTTGATTGCTCGGCGCGGTATGTACGCTCTTCTGCTTGCGTTGTATGTGGCTGTTTAGTGTTTTCGGCAACTGCGATGGGTTTTGCTGCACGAATGTATTCGCTACATCACCAATCTGATTGTTGAAACGATAAGTTGTATCTAAGTGATGAACGGTTGAGTGAGCAAAGCGTTCTTTAAAACCAGTGATAAGATCGACATCCGCTCCTGCAAACTGATAGATAGCTTGCCAATCGTCGCCAACAGCAAATAACGTCGCACCTGCTTGTTTCTGAGTGGATTCACACAGTGCTTCAATCAATGCCAGACGGTCTGGAGAGATATCTTGATACTCATCGACCATAATAAAGCGCCATGGCGAGACAAACTTTCCTTTATTCACATAATCTGTCGCACGACTGATCATGGTTGGGAAATCCACTTGGTTGCTTTCTTTAAGCATTTTCTGCCACGCTGTAAAACATGGCCAGCATAAGGCGAGTTCACTATTTAAACGCGTATAGTCTTGGTGGTTTACGAGCTTTTCTTGTACTTGCTTTTTGGTCAACCCTACCGCCGCTAAATGAGACAACTGCGAATCTAGCCAAGCGATCAGTTTTGGATTTTCTGAATGGCTTCCTAACTCATCATCCCCTTTTAGGTACGCAATCGGCCATTTGTCTAAATGTTTTTGCCAACGTTTAAAGTTGGTGGGTGTCATCCAATGTTTTTTCAACCAGTCTACACACCATGCCGTTCGTTGATTTTCGTCCAACGCTAAAGGGCTAATTTCGACAGGTTGCTGTTCGACTTGTTTAAGAATATACAAGCCCAACTGATGGAATGTGTTGACGCGCACACCGTCTGCCGCCATGCCCACTTTATCTACTAAGCGTTCTTTCATTTCAGTCGCCGCATCACGACCGAACGCTAACATGAGAAGCTCTTCTGCTTGAGCTTGATGGCTTTGCAACAAATAGGCAACTCGTGCGGTTAAAACGCTGGTTTTGCCCGAGCCGGCACCAGCAAGAACTAAGTTGTGGTCGTCGTTGAGTAATACCGCATATTGCTGGGATAAATTCAAAGGAGAGGATTCAATTTGATTAAACAGCACTTCCCAATTTGGACGTTCTGCTTCTAGCCAATCGCGATTACGCTCACCAAGCGCCTCAGAGGTATCAATGAGCCAAGGCTCTATTTGCGACATACGATTCGGCATTCGCATTTTGGCTTCTTCTAGGGTGGTTTTCATCTCGCTTAACTCTTGGTTAAGACTTTCAACCCAGGAGACCACTTGAGAATGCGATAAGTAAGCAGGCAAGTGCTTTAGTTTGTAAAGCTCTTCTTCCCACTTAGGTAGATACTCAGCCAGTTTTCGGCACTGAGTGTTGTGCCACTCTTGATATTGACGAACGGCCTCAAGCGCGAACTTTCGGCATTGTGGCCACGGTAAACCTTGGACTAGCCAGCTTTGTTGTTTGCCTTCGTGTTCATGAGCAAAAAACTGTAAAGAGCTCCATAATAACCCACGCTTTACGCTAACTTTGCCATTCCAGATCGTAAAAGGAATATGTTCTTCACTGCCTATCGAGCTTAATAAAACACTGTTCTCTTTTATTTCGACGTGATGGTACTCATTTTGAATAAAAAACTGTGCTTTGCTAGTGGCAGTAAGCTGCATGAAACGTGCGCCTTTTAGTTTAGAAGTTGTCGATTTATATCATTTTAAGGCGCTAAATTGTAGCAACGGCGAGCACCTAAGTAAGCTTCTTCTTCTATTCTTTAATAAAATTCACATTACTGTCGATTTAATAACCTAAAGCTGAGGTTATTTGAAGCTGGCTTTACAATCCTAAATACATGACATGGTAGCTTTAATATAAGCCAATGACATCCCTGCTGATTTTATCAGCAACCACGAATTTTTCTTAAAGTAAATCATAAACGCGCTATAGTGGGTCTGGTAGTATTCCCCCTGTTCTTCATCGGAAACATAAGGCGCATTGTGCAAGCAACTTCTAAATTTCGGCTATATTGGGCAAACAAGACGATAAATTACAGCGTTCTTATCCTCATCACCTTATTGGGTGTGGTTATCCCAACTTGGTATTTCGAGCAAAACACGCTGATAACGCCATTAATATTAGGCGTTATTGCTGCTGCTTTGGCTGAAAGTGATGACAGTTTCACTGGACGCATCAAGGCTCTGATTCTCACCTTTCTCTGTTTTGCGCTTGCTGCTTTTTCAATTGAAATCTTGTTCGATACCCCTTGGGCTTTTGCGTTGGGATTATTTATCTCAACCTTCGGCTTCATCATTCTTGGGGCGATAGGTCCTAAGTACGCGAGTATTGCTTTTGGTTCGTTGCTGATCGCTATTTACACTATGCTTGGCGCACATGAAAGCACCAACATTTGGTTTCAGCCACTACTGCTTTTGACTGGTGCCGCCTGGTATTACTTCATGTCCATGATTTGGCAAATATTTTGGCCTCTTCAACCGGTGCAACAAAGCTTAGCCAATGTGTTCTTCCAAATGGCGAATTATCTTGATGCGAAAGCCAAGCTTTTTCACCCTGTGACCAACTTGACGCCACAACCGCTGCGGATTGAAGCTGCAAAATGCAATGCTGCCACGGTTACGGCACTAAACGCTTGTAAAACCACATTACTTAACCGATCGAAACGGGGTCACATTGATGGGCCTAGTGACCGATTTTTAAATATTTATTTCATCGCTCAAGACATTCACGAACGCGTCAGTTCTAGCCATTATCGCTATCAGGATTTAGCGACCGAATTTGAACGTTCTGATGTGCTGTTTCGTTTTAAATATCTTTTGGAGTCTCAAGCCCAAGCGTGTCGTGATATTGCACTAGCCATTCAGCTAGGAAATGAATACTCCCATACCGATCAATCTATTCTGGCATTAGCTGAAGTACAAAACTCTCTTGCTTATCTAGAAGAACAAAAGCAAGGGCACTGGAAACGTCTGCTGATGCAGTTAACATATTTATTCAATAACTTAGCGACGGTAGAAAAACAACTTAATAACATTAACAACCCAGATGTTGAAGGCCTCGAAGAAGATACCCTCGCCGATACCAACCCACACACGCTAAAAGCGATGTGGCAGCGTATATCAGCAAATTTACACAAAGATTCGATGCTGTTTCGGCATGCATTACGTATGTCAATTGCCTTAACGATTGGCTATGGAATCATTCAAATATTCAACATCGACCGAGGTTACTGGATACTCTTAACCACTTTATTCGTATGCCAACCGAACTACAGTGCCACTCGCCAAAAATTGACGGCGCGAGTAATAGGTACATTAGCTGGTTTGTTGATTGGTGTACCATTGCTGACTTTTTTCCCTTCTCAAGAAAGCCAGTTAGTATTTATCGTTATCTCTGGTGTGATGTTTTTCGCCTTCCGGATGAACAACTATGGGTACGCGACTGGTTTTATTACACTGCTCGTCCTCTTCTTATTTAATCAACTAGGTGAAGGTTACGCAGTTGTCCTTCCTCGACTAGCAGATACCCTCATCGGGTGTGTGCTTGCAGTAGGAGCTGTATTAGTTATTTTGCCCGACTGGCAGTCGAGAAGGCTTCACAAAGTTATGTCGGATGCGATAGAGGCGAACAAGCAGTATCTCGATCAGATCATTGGTCAGTATAGAATCGGCAAGAAAGACAATTTGAGTTACCGTATCGCTCGCCGCCAGGCCCATAATAATGATGCCTCACTCTCTTCTGCGATTAGTACGATGCTGGCGGAGCCTGGCAAATATCGCGCAGCTGTTGATGAAAGTTTTCGCTTCCTAACGTTAAATCACGCAATGTTGAACTATATTTCTGCATTAGGCGCGCACAGAACTCGCATCGAAGATGAGTCAATTCATAAACTCGTTTTAGATGCTCACCGTTGTATTCATCAGCATCTGGATGTACTTCATAAACAGCTTCACCAGCATTGTGAGGAGTGTGACCTATCTAATATTGATGATGCTGGACTCGAGCAACGCTTAAACGAATGGCGCGATGAAGACGACAGCTCTGCCCGCATGGTATTGCAGCAACTTCATCTTATCTATCGCATGCTCCCAGAGCTTCATTCACTTGCTAGTAAGTTTGCCGTCAGGGTAAGTTAGTAACATTCAAACCATATGTAAGAGGGAAGCGCTATATCGCTTCCCTTTTTCTTTTTACGTTTCCATCTACCCCAAAGTGGGTAATTATGTACCTTCTTAGGAAAAATCTGACGTATCACTTAACACACCTTGACAATATTCGGACAAAAAGCAATCGATCAAATTCTAATCTATTTTGGTTGAATAAATATGTTGTATCCAAAGGATGAAGAATTTCGGGCAACGACGGATAAACCGAATCACGACGAAGGTATTGAGATGAACGCACAACAATTTAATGAACTTAAGCAAAAGCTCAGTGATTTAACGGCAAGTCAGTTAAAGTCATTACAAGGTGAGATCAGCGTGAAACTAAATAAAGCGCAAAAACCGGTTCTATCTGGTGAAGAAAGAGAAATGCTTGCCAAACTGTTTGCCTAATCAAGTCATTGATATAAAACACTTGAACGTTTTATAAACTCCACCTATGCTCTCACTATCATAATGTTGGGAGTAGTGATATGCCTGTATCGGGAATTCAATCTGGATACCACATCGTTCAGATGTCACAACAAATGGCCGAGAAAGCTGCACATGGCATTAGCAATAATGTAAGTAAGGTAAAAGAAGAGCTTTCTGATCACAACATCGATTTAGCTGCGGTTGCGGATGTCGCAATAACAGCCTCAACACCTAGCCTTCCCTCTCAAAAAGTTGAATCTCTCATCAACCTCGCACAAGCCGCTGGTTATAACCGAGTTGGCGCGTCTGTCATAGAGAAAAACAATGAAATCATTGGCAGCTTGCTAGACATCCACGTTTAGGCGATTTAACGTCAAATTATCGCTATTTTAATTTCCAACTATCACTACAACGTCGTAACAAGATAACCCCTTTGCTTCGTTCTTGCTTTCTATTTCGATTCAAATATCTCCTGTTTAAAATCAAGCGTTCCCGAAAAAAATGGGCGGCTTATCAGAGCCGCCTATTTTTGTGTTGTATACAGGTTTATCCGTTATCAATAACACCGTTGTTCAGCAATGACTCTACAATCTCGTTGGAGCTGAGACCGTTGAAGTCGATTGAAGTACCTAAGTTTTCCACGACAATAGTCTGCTGAACATTTGCATCCGTCGTAATGTTCAGAGAAACACTTTCCGTCGATGCATCGTAGTCTGCTGAAATGTGACCAAGCAGATCATCCATGTCGATCATTGAGTTATTGAGATCAGAGATAACTTCACGTAAATCGATACTGTCTTCGTTAACAGTGAAGTCAGTAATGGTATCCACTGCCCCTTCATCAACGGAATCTACCGTCCACTTGAAGATATCGCTGCCGTCTCCACCCGTTAAGATATCTGAACCTAAGCCACCGATAAGCACGTCATCGCCATCGCCACCCAGAATAACGTCGTCACCGTCGCCACCAATCAAGTTGATACCTGTGTCTCCACCGACTAAATAGCTGTCGTCCACTGCGGTTGACTGGTCAATATCGTCGCTATCACTACTCACATCCAAACTAATTTGGACAGGTGAAGACTGCGCTTCATCGCCATTAGATTCCGTTGATATCGCCGTAAGCGAAATATCGTAAGAACCGACATCAATACCACTGTTAGTATCTGTTGCGACAATTTCTAGCGTATCAATTTCATCGCTTGGTACTGTCCAAGTGGTACCATCGAAGCTAATGCCTGATGGAGAAACGCCACTTGTTACCTCAGCACTAGCTGGTACGCCCGTTAGCTCCAAAGACAGCACCTCGTCAATATCAGTAAGCGCCGCCATGATTCCGACAATCGCTAAACCTTGACTGCTCGCGGTTTGGCTAGCCGCAATTTGACGAATGTAATTAAACTGAGGATTTATACTCAATGTAGGTGCATCAGTTACAGGTGTCACATTGATAGTGAAATCTTGATTCGCTTCCAATGCGGTACCCGCATTTTCGAAGTACACGCCGTTGTCTTCGACTTTCACCGATAAAGTGATTGAAGCTGCGTTGACATCTCCTGCATCCACAAATACACCCTCAGAAGCATCTGTTGCTCCAAGAACGGAGTTAATATTATCTGGTGTGCCCATTAGGGTTATTTCACCAGCCATCCCCGCCCCAACAGTCACACCACTACCTGCTGGCGGCTCGACACGAAGGTCGCCCTCGGTAACTGTAAGAGTCACCGTCATGATTTCATTCGCCTGCGCACCAGTGAAGTCGATGTCACTTACACTAATACCCGTTATTTTCTGGCCATCGGCTTCGTTGATCGTATCCGTTACCGATGCTGCAGTGATTTCAGGTGCGTCATTGGTCGCTTCAACATTCAACACTGCTGTGCCCGCGATTGTAATTGGGTCTGGAGCGCCGTTAGTGGTTCCGTCATCTGTGATTTCATAAGTGAAATTAACGTCACCAAAGAAATCTGCTGCGGGTTCAAACGTCCACTCTGTCGCACTCACTTGAGTCAACGTGCCGGAAGCTGGGTCCACTAACGCAACATTATCGACGGTCAAGTTGTCTGACTCAGGATCACTTGCGTTGCTCAGCAACTCAGTAGCCGTAATAGTTACCGAACCACCATCTTCTTCGGTACTACTCAACGTTACCTCTGATGTTACCGGTGCATCGTTCACCTCAGTGACTTCGAAGGTCGCCGTTCCTGACACCGTTTGAGGATCTGAAACACCGTTCGTTGTACCGTTGTCGGTAATGTTGTAGGTCAGATCGACCTTGCCGTTGTAGCCAGGCGCAGGAGTAAATGACCATGTACCTGTTACGTTGTCGAAATCCAATGTGCCGCTGCTTGGATCAACCAACTGGACATTGCTCACCATCAAGGTGTCGTTTTCAATATCAGACGCATTCGCCAACAAATCAGCTTGGGTAATATCAACCGCCGTACTGTCTTCTGCGATATCAGAAAGTGTCACTTCAGACGTCGTTGGAGCATCATTGACTTCCGTTACGTTGAACGATGCGCTGCCGTTAACCGATTTAGGATCGGATGCACCATTTGTCGTGCCATCATCTGTAATGGTGTACGTGATTTCAACTGGACCGTTGTAATCTGGTGCTGGGGTAAATTCCCACTCTCCCGTGCCACTGTTGAAAATAATGCTGCCCGAATTCGGATCCGTTAACTGAACATTGCTAACCGTGAGATTATCGTTCTCTAAGTCTGTCGCATTCGCAATAAGATCCGCTTCAGAGATGGAGAACACACCACTATCTTCTTCAATATCCGGTAGCGTCACTGGCGTAGTTTCTGGGGTATCATTCACCGCTGTCACTTCAATATTGAAGCTGCTGCTGTTGGTATTTAGGGTGTCATCTACCCCACCAATTACGATACCTTCATTACCTTGGTCATCGACTGTCACGTCCACCTGAACGTCACCAAAGAAGTTCAGCTCTGGATTAAACTCAATCAGACCGTCTGCAATGGCATTGTTTAGATCGGCCACTGTACCTTTCAGTTCAACGGAGTCCGTACCATCACCGCTCACTGTTAGGTTGTAAGTAGCGATGAGCGTTGGATTAAGCTCCAAGATACCGCTGTCGACGTTCACATTGAGTACATATTCAGCATTCGGATCATCGAGTACGGCATCAATATCGGTAATGCTGAAACCATCAAGCAGCATTGGCGTATCTTCTGGTGTTTCCACATCCACGGTATTGACGAACTCTGGACGATCGTTCACTGCTTCAACATCAACAGTGACATCAAACTCCTCTGCGGAGCCCAAGCTTTGACTGCCATCGAGCCCAGTATCAACGGCTTGCACTTTGAAATGCAGCGAACCATCCCATAAGTTATCGTTGCGATCACCAGAATTAAACACCACTTGATCCAAGTCTTGAGCATTGATTTCTAAGACAAAAACGCCGCCGCCTTGGTCAGTAAATACTGTCCCATCAGGTAATGAAACGCTCGCCCCATCAGGGACATTTGAGACCTCAACTCTCAGCGTCTCTGGATCATTTTCCTGGTAGTTTGCACCATCTCCGATGGACTCTTTGTTATCAACCACTAACGCATTTACATTAATAACAATGTCTTCGCCCTCATTACCTGCAGCCGAAGTGTCGGGGTTCACATCAACATCATCACCAATAGGATTGACAATAAGCGTAAAGTTATTGTTTCGTTCCGTTGGTACTTGTAGCAACTCCTCTTGAATGAAGACCGTAATACCTATCTCAGCCTCGCCACTAAAGTGTTTTGGCGGTTTAATTTGGATGTCACTCAGGTCAATGGACGTCTGAGTGAGATCTTTTAGTTGAATACTCCATTCGCCCCCACCGTTATTCTTAACAACATAATCAGAGGAATTGGATTTAACGATAAAGTCATCAGGAAGCCCCGTTAACTTGAGTGAAACGAAACTCTCAGAACCGTCATTATCGTTCAGGCTGATCGAAACACCAGAGCCCGATTGATTCAGCGAAATTAAAGTATCTTCGTCACCAATCACCGTGATTGGCTGCGTCGGATCGGCACCTGTAATGGTAATGTCATCAACGACTGGCGTAACTTCAAATGTGACATCGTCAGTGAAGGTTCTTACATCTATATTATCGCCAGAGTTATTCAAGATAGACTGATCAAACACAGCTTCATCAGTAATTTCTCCCTCGATATTAATCTTGACGGTATTTTGGCCACCACCGACGGGGTAATTTTCTTTTGGCTTAAACAGAACATTGTCAAGCGCACCAGCTAAAATCTCAGCTTCATTAAACTCAATACTGGTTCCTAAGCTGTTACCATTGGCATCAACAAACTCACCTAATGTTGTGTCATCAAGCTCTAACTTGATGTTCGTTAGTGTTTCTCGACCACCTTGAGTGTTGTTAAATTGATCGGCAAAATCAACACTCAAGTTAAGTTGGATTAAGCCATCTTCGTAACCGACACCATCCGCCGTGGGAACGTCGTTATTTAGATCAGTTACAGGTTGTTTGTTTGCATCCAAGCCGAAAGTACCAACGATATCTACTTTTACATTCGGTGTGACATCGCTATCCAACGGCTGATCCCCGGCTGAACTCGGAACGTCTGCAACCGGTAAAACCTGAACTGGAAACTGGACATTATTTTCTTTTTCATCACCGGACTCAGTGTCTTTAGTGACGAACCGAATTGGTAATTCGAAATCACCTGCGTAATCTTCTGCCAAGTGCATCGTCAAACCATCAAGGCCAGTAATATTTCCACTCGCATCGATATGGGCTTGGAACACGTATTTGCCATTGACAAAGTCGATATCCGTCCCCGTAATCACCAAACCAGGAGGAATGCCAGGAGCTGAAGGATCGACGATAATAGTCAAGACATCCTCCACGCCATCTGCATTAATCGCATCAACTTTCGACGTTAACTGAGCACCAAGGTTGATAGAATTATCTTCCAACGCTTGAATTTGGACATCATCAGCCACCTGAATCTCTGCCGCTACACTCATTTGCGGTGTGAGAACGGTAGGAAATTCAAGTGTCACATCCGTTTGGCGCATGACCGTCGCATCTTTTTCGTTGCCCAAATCTTCGCCCAAATCATTCACTTCTGCGTAAATGGTTAAGCCAATTTGAGAGAGACCGCCGTTATCGCCATCGTCACTGTCATCGTTTGGTGTTAAATCAAGTCCAGACGGCGCTTTAATTGAGAAGTTGTCTTCATTAGTTACTGTCCAACGACCTCCACCTTCATTTAGTGCACCGACGATAACCAATTGGTTGAGGATCTCAGGGTCCACATTGTGAAATTGAACAACAAGTTGAGTCACCACTTCATCTGAAGACGCATCAAACTCTTGGTATTTAATGATATGAGCGCCAGATTCGCCCCCCATAGAAGTGTTGATCGTAAAGTCAATGTTACCTTGATCGTCTGACTTCACGATATCGGTAGCACCACCACCACTTTCAGTGACAAGCAGACGGGTTTGGTCATCTATTGCCCCCGTCTTATCCTCTGGCTCAACGATTGGATTAACTTGGACATTCACCGTACCATTGATGGTTTTCTCAGCGATACCTTCACCGGGATTCGAAGCGTCAACATATTCATGGTCAATCTCTTTCACAGTGACGGTCGTGGTCAAGTCAAAGTCAGTACTTGAATCCTGCTCCAACTGGACTTGAACATAGCCACTTTGAGAGATTTTAGCGGAAAAATCTTGCTCTGATTCACCGGCTTGCGGTGAAAGCGTTAGTGTTCCAGAAACAAGCGTTTGTGCCACACCATCTACATAGACCGTGCTGCCTGGAGGAAATCCAGAGATGGTTACATCACTAAAGAATTCATCGGTATCAGGACTTTGTACGAGCGTCGGTTTCCAATCGATGTCAAAGCGCGTATCTTCATCTCCCTCAGATCGAACAACGTAGTTATCTTGAGCGTCAATAACGGGTTCGACCTTGATCCTTACCTCTCTTTCAATCACACGACTATGACCATCATTTTCGGTAACAATGATCGTCCCTGTAATCGCAATGTTTTCGGTTGAAGAGGCTTCTGGAATAATTTGAATACCGGAATTAAAATTCAGCCCAGTGATGTTTGCTTCGTAAATCGGTTGACCGTTACCATCATAGCCAACAAAGGTGAGGTCAACGCTTGAACCGTCTGAATCTACGACACGAACACCATCGGGGATGTTGGACAGGATAACAGTAATGGCTTCTGAATCATCCAGAGGTCTATCGGCAACTTCACCTGATACAACCGAGAAGTTGAGGTTTACAACACCATTCTCTTCAATAGTCGTCTCTATCCCAGCCACATCTCCGTCTACGAATCGGTTCCAAACGTTCCCCGCGTCAATTAATACCGTGTCTGGTATGTCAGCAACACCTTTTACACCAACGATGACAGTCTTACTGCCCAGTGACAACACATCTTCTGTCGTACCGGTAGACAATGATGCTGTGTCTTTCACAATGCCTTCGACATTGAAAGTAAAGTCATCATTGCTGTGCAACGGAGGAAGAACTTCGACGTTCGCTAATTCAGACTCTGGCACTTCGTAATAAAGTACATTGCCGCCTGAATCGGTCACTTCTACTATCTGACTTGGGTTTGCTGAGTCCAGCCACACCAAAGTAACCCCATCAATTGAGAAGTTAGAAATGCGCACAAATAACGCTTCAGAACCATCTAAGTCCGCTGATGGTTTCATGGTGATCACTTCACTTAATTGGAGTGGGTCGTGATCAGTGACAGGGTCTACCGTATTTTGAGTTCGAGCATTATCCTCAAACACATTAATTCGGTTTACAGTAAAACTACCTTTATCCGCAACTGGGTTTACATCAATAATGATGGTTTCGGTTTCTGAGCGAGCGGTATCTTTCCCAAGCAGTGGATTGTTGTTTTCCGTCGTAATAGCGGTGACATCAATTCTGATTTCGCCCGAGAAGTTATCTATCGGATCAACTTGAACTTCATCAATTCGGCTTGCATCCACCAGATAAACACCACCGGATTTTGGTATCGCACTACCATCTGAATAGACTAACTCTGCGTTACCTTCTCCTTGTGTAAAGACAAGCTCGTACACAATGCCTTCAGGGTTACTAGTGTCTTGGGTTTCAGCCGTGATGTTAAGTGCGACATTGTTTCCATCTTCATCAACCGAGTAGTTAAATTCGCTGCTTGCCGTCCACGTTGCAATATCTGCGACGGCAGCAACTTCAATGTCTAAACGACCATTAATCGTATGATCTGGCGTACCATTGTTAAGAATTTCCACGCGGATACGAGGATCGATACCAGAAGCATCGGTTGATGTATGACGATCTGGTACGAAGTACAAGTTATCTAGCGAGACAAGCTCACCATTGAATGACTGCTCAACATTTGATGCGTCGAGAACAACCGTATTGCCCACAGATGTTAATTCAATGTAGTTGCCACTGCCGTCTCGGTAGTAGAACGTACCGTTGTGAGTATCAGCATCTCGAATAGTGATGTCACCTAAGCTCTCGTTACGGTCGATATCGTGTAAATTGATAACCAAGTCGACTTTCGCAGGGTTAACATCCAGCGTCGACAAGTTGTCCTGAGTATTTGCAGAGTCAACGCCCACAACGACACCATCACGCCCTTGGTCTTCGAACGCAGTAACGGTAGACGTGTCAATTTGCGCATTGCGGTCTCTTATCGAGATATCCACATCGGCATCAGCGATATCGCCATCACCATCGGTTGCAACAACGTTGATGGTGAAATCAATCGAGTCGGTTTCGGTATGGTCAAGATCGTCATTCGGACGGAATGACACACTGCCATCGGTTCGAACAACCAAACGACCGATTTCAGTATCCACTCCGTCAAGAACCTTGTGAACAAATACGACTTGGTCGCTACCGTTCAAATCGACAGAATCAGAATCAACACCGTTTTGCTTAAAGTAAACACCTGAATCATCAGCCGAAAATGAAGTCACTTGTGCGCCGTCAGCACCAAGATCGTCATCACCTTCTACAGGGTCTTGGAATAAGTGAACCGTGCGGCTGCCTTGTCCTTCAACACGCGAAATAGATGCATCGTACAAGGTTGGAACATCATCGGTAATCGTCACTGGTAAGTTAATACCTGCCGTATCGCCATCGACATCGGTCGCAAAGACTGGGAGATCAAGTATGAGTGTATCTTCGCCTTGAGTTGAGTGATCTAGCGCACCCTCAAGCGTAAACTTGTAAGAGCCGTCAGCGTTCAAAACTAGCGTGAACACTGAGTTACCATCAGGTGTTTGACCTTGATAAGTAAAGTTGTTGTTGCTTACCGCGGTTTGAACTAACGTCACCCCAAGACCACCTGAAGTTACTCCTGGTATCGGGTTAGAAGTAAGATCTAACTGGTAAGAGACAACGGTATCTGCCCCTTCCACCGTATCGAAATTGCCCGTTGCTTCTAGGCTGTCTTTGTTGGTTGCCTGAGAGCCGTTGACAAGGTCATCCTCGTCAACAGCCAAAGCATCTGCTGATTTAATTTCGGGAATGTCATCAACTACGGTAATTGGAAGATTCAGTGATGATGACGTGTCACCATCAAAGTCTGTTACTGTAATTGGAATATCAATGACAAGGTTGTTTTCACCTTGAACAGCGTCATGGTCGATTGGTCCCAACAGCTCAAATTGGTAGCTGTCATTATTCGCATCAAGAGACAGCGTGAAGATCTTAGTTGATGTGCCAGTAATAACCGCTTCGTAACTGGTTACTCCACCATTCGTGCTTACTAGATTCAACTCGATGCTGCTGCCGTTCGACGTTAAACCAGACACGACTGCATCGAGGTCTGAAACTTGGTAGCTGACAATCTTGTCTGCACCAGCAACGACCTCAAATCCGCCGTTCAATACCGTTGAATCACTACTTGTCGTGTCAGAGCCACCGGAAAGATCATCTTCATCAACGGTTTGTTGGCTAGAGTCTGTCACTTTCACAATAGCTGGGACATCGTCCACCACGGTGATCGGCAAGGTGATGTTATTGGACACATCGCCATCAAAATCAGTCGCGTTGACTGGGAAGTTAATGACCAACGAGTTTTCATCGTTACCCGCAGGATGATCAAGTGCACCCAACAGTTCAAATTCATAACTGTCTGCTGAACCATTTAGCGTCAGTTTAAAGACGGTGTCCGTCGTACCTTGTACATAAGCTCGGTACTCAATCACACCGTTTGAATTTGAAAACTCAACCAACTCAAGCGGTTGACCACCTGAGGTAAGGCCAGAAACAGGCGATGTTAAACTATCCAACTGGAAGCTAACGATAGAGTCGGCACCATCAGTAACGTCAAAGTTGCCACCAATGATATTGGATTCTGGCGTGTCGTCCGAACCTTGGCTTGGAATATCATCCTCATCCACAGACAAGGTACTACCAGAGCTAATAGCATCAATGGTTGGTTTGTCATCTACGATCGTAACTGGCAAGGTCGCAGTGATGGTATCGTTGTCGCCATCCGTGATCTTCACAGGTAGATTCAACAAAATCTCATCAGAGTTAACCGCGTGATCTAACTGACCAGATAACTCAAAGTCGTATTTACCATCTTGATGAAGTGTCAACGTGAAGACCGTCACTCCACCCGGAGTTTGTCCCACGTAAACAAGCGCGTCAGCAGTTGAAGCGCCAACGTCTTGAGAAAGTGTTACCTCTTCTCCACCCGATTTCAGGTTCGGAATAGGATTTGAGCTCAGATCCAATTCGAAAGCATCAATACCATCTGCGCTAGTGACTTCGAATTCACCTGATACCGTTAACGGCTCTTTAGTGCCATCAGAACCAAGAGGTAAGTCATCTTCGTCGACACGTAGACTTTCAATATTGGTAACCACTGGAACATCGTCCACAACGGTAATTGGCAATGTGAAGGCTGGTGAAGTATCACCATCATTATCTGTCGCCGTCACAGGGAGGTTAATAACAATCTCGTTTTGCTGATTACCATCTGGATGATCAAGCGGCTTCTGTAAATCGAACTCGTAGGTGTTGTTCGTTGCATCCAACGTCAGTTCGAAAACCACTTCAGCAGGATTGCCAGCGACACCTTGGTATACGTTCACGCCGTTTGCGCTAGAAGACAGAACTAAGGTGATAGCGTCACCATCTGAAGTCAGTGACGCAACTGGCGTGGTCAGGTCACTCAGCTGAATAGAAGCAACTTGGTCAGCACCTTCGGTGATATCAAAAGTACCTGAAATAACAGTATCTTCTGCACTTGCAGCATCCGTACCTGCTGGTAGGTCATCTTCATCAACGGTTTGTTCGCTGCCTGCTAGCAAACCATCAATGGTCGGAACATCATCCACAACCGTAATTGGTAAGGTGATGTTGTTCGACACGTCTCCATCAAAGTCAGTCGCGTTTATCGGTAAATTTATGATCAGTTCATTCTGGCCATCAGCATTTGGATGATCGAGACGAGCGAGCAAATCGAACGTGTAGCTGTCATCAGAGGCATCGAGGGTTACACGGAATACTGGTGTCGTCGTGCCATCAATACGAGCTTCGTAAACTGAAACGCCACCTGCGTTTGATACTTCAACCATAACCAGAGATTGACCACCAGAGGTCAGGCCTTGTACTGGCGTCGTTAGGTCAGAAACGCTGTACTCGACAATGCCATCAGAACCATCAGTCGCGATGAAGTTACCGGCAATGCTGTTCGACTGTGTACCATCAGATCCGATTGTTGGGATATCGTCCTCATCAACCGTTTGCACACTTGTTGCTTCGATGCCACCAAGTGTCGGCTTGTCATCAACGATCTTGACAGGAATTGTCTCAGCAGAGGTATCGCCATCAAAGTCTGTTGCGATGATTGGGAAGTTGAGCGTTAACTCATCACTATCAACAGCATGATCGATTGGGCCTTCAAGCGTGAAGTTATAAGAGCCATCAGTGTTCACTGTCAGTGTAAAGACCGACTCGGTGCCTGCTGTTGCTTGATAGGTAAAGCTGCCGTCGCCATTTGCGGTTTCAGCCAATGTGACTGCCACGCCTTGTGATGTGAGTCCAGCCACTGGTGTTGCTGAAGCATCAAGCTGATAGCTCACTACTCGGTCAGAGCCTTGTGTGGTGGTGAAGTTGCCATCGATTGAAATCGGGCCAGTCTGATCCGAACCAATCGTGCCTAAGTCATCTTCGTCAACGGTAATTGCATCGACATCGGTAATGGTTGGCTTATCATCCACGATGGTGACTGGGATCGTTTCTGTGGTGGTATCACCATCAAAATCCGTTGCGATGATTGGGAAGTTCAGTGTCAGCTCATCACTACCCGTCGCATGGTCGATTGGACCTTGCAGCGTGAAGTTGTATGAACCATCCGTATTAACGGTCAGCGTAAATACTGCTTCAGTTCCTGCTGTCGCTTCATAAGTGTAGCTACCGTCGCCGTTTGCAGTTTCCGTCAGCGTGACGGCCACACCTTGTGATGTCAGACCATCAACTGGTGTTGCAGCAGTATCTAATTGGTAGCTCACTACCCCATCAGAGCCTTGCGTTGTAGTGAAGTTGCCATCGATTGAAATTGGATCTGAGCCATCAGAGCCAATCGTCGCTAGGTCATCTTCATCCACACGGATTGCGTCTACATCAGTGATGGTTGGTTTATCATCAACGATGGTGACAGGTAGTGTTTCCGTCGACGTGTCGCCATCAAAATCTGTTGCGATAATCGGGAAGTCGATTTGTAGACTGTCACTATTCACCGCATGGTCTAGTGGACCTTGCAGAGTAAAGGTGTAGCTGCCATCTGGCTTCACAACCAATTCAAATACGGCATTGCCATCTGCTGTGGCAGTGTAAGTAAAGCTGCCATCACCATTTGTTGTCTCAGTAAGCACGACAGGCTCACCATGAGAGGTCAACCCTGCTACTGGATCTGCTGTTGCATCAAGCTGGTATTTAACAACACTGTCCGAGCCTTCAGTTGTGGTGAAAGAGCCCGACATAAACGCATCATCGTTTTGGTCTGAGCCAATTGAGGCAAGGTCATCTTCGTCTACTGTTAGTGGGACAACGTTATCGATGGTTGGAACGTCATCAGTAATCGTGACTGGAATAGTCGCGGTTGTCGTATCGCCATCAAAGTCTGTTGCAATGATTGGGAAGTTCAGAACCAATTCATCGCTGTTTAACGCGTGATCCACCGGCCCTTCAAGGCGGAAATTGTATGTGCCATCAGCATTAACATTCATGGTGAAGACCGGATTGCCATCCGCGGTAGCCACGTAAGTGAAGCTGCCATCAGCATTCGCATTCTCTACCAAAGTAACAGGCTCACCGTGAGAAGTTAAACCTGCGACAGGATCAGAAGTTGAATCAAGTTGATAGCTCACCACACGGTCTGAACCTTGAGTAGTCGTAAACGCGCCTTCCACAAACACAGCGTCACTTTGGTCTGAGCCAATACCTGATAAATCATCTTCGTCTACAGCCAGAGGCACAACATTATCGATGATTGGCGCATCATCTGCGATCGTAACGGGAATGGTTGCCGTGGTCGTATCACCATCAAAATCGGTGGCAACAATTGGGAAATCAATCGTCAGGCTATCGCTGTTGGCGGCATGGTCAATCGGGCCTTGCAGCGTAAAGTCGTACGTACCATCTGTTGCTACGTTTAACGTGAAAACAGGATTGCCATCTGCGGTCGCCACATAGGTAAAGCTGCCATCACCGTTGGCGGTTTCCACCAAGGTAATCGCCTCACCTTGAGACGTTAGCCCCGCAACAGGATCAGCCGTTGAATCCAGTTGATAGCTCACCACTCGGTCAGAGCCTTGAATAGTGGTAAACGCGCCTTCAACAAACACAGCGTCAGTTTGGTCTGAGCCCACGCCGCTAAGGTCATCTTCATCGACACTCAACGCATCCACCGCTGTGATGGTCGGTACATCATCAACAATCGTGACTGGAATGGTTTCAGTAACGGTGTCGCCATCAAAGTCGGTTGCGATAATTGGGAAGTTCAGTGTCAACTCGTCACTATCAACCGCGTGATCAATTGGCCCTTCAAGTGTGAAGTTATAAAAGCCATCAGTATCTACTGTCAGAGTAAATACTGGGTTGCCACCCGCAGTCGCTTCATAAGTGAAACTACCATCACCATTTGCGGTTTCTGTCAGTGTGACAGCCACGCCTTGCGAGGTTAAACCGTCCACTGGTGTTGATGAGCCATCTAACTGGTAGCTCACCACTCGGTCTGAACCTTGTGTGGTGGTGAAGTTACCATCAATAGAAATCGGATTGCTTTGGTCTGAACCGATTGACGCTAGGTCATCTTCATCAACCGTGATTGCGTCGACGTCAGTAATAACTGGCTTATCGTCCACGATCGTCACAGGGATAGTGGCGTTTGTGGTATCGCCATCAAAGTCGGTCGCGATGATTGGGAAGTTGAGCGTCAACTCGTCGCTATCAACAGCATGATCAATTGGCCCTTCTAGCGTGAAGTTATAGCTACCATCAGTATTCACTGTCAGCGTAAAGACCGCTTCAGTACCCGCTGTCGCCTCGTAAGTAAAGCTGCCATCACCGTTTGCGGTTTCAGTCAGCGTGACGGCCACGCCTTGTGATGTAAGGCCGTCAACTGGTGTTGCAGAAGCATCAAGCTGATAGCTCACCACTCGGTCCGAGCCTTGTGTGGTGGTGAAGTTGCCATCGATTGAAATCGGGTCAGTTTGGTCTGAGCCAATCGTACCTAAGTCATCCTCATCAACGGTAATCGCATCAACATCGGTAATAGTTGGCTTATCGTCCACGATGGTGACTGGGATCGTTTCTGTGGTGGTATCACCATCAAAATCCGTTGCGATGATTGGGAAGTTCAGTGTCAGCTCATCACTACCCGTCGCATGGTCGATTGGACCTTGCAGCGTGAAGTTGTATGAACCATCCGTATTAACGGTCAGCGTAAATACTGCTTCAGTTCCTGCTGTCGCTTCATAAGTGTAGCTACCGTCGCCGTTTGCGGTTTCAGTCAGCGTGACGGCCACACCTTGTGATGTTAGACCGTCAACAGGCGTTGCAGCAGCATCCAATTGGTAGCTTACTACCCCATCAGAGCCTTGCGTTGTAGTGAAGTTGCCATCGATTGAAATTGGATCTGAGCCGTCGGAGCCAATCGTCGCTAAGTCATCTTCATCCACACGGATCGCGTCTACGTCGGTGATGGTTGGTTTATCGTCAACGATGGTGACAGGTAACGTCTCCGATGAGGTGTCGCCATCAAAGTCTGTTGCGATAATCGGGAAGTCGATTTGCAGACTGTCGCTATTCACCGCATGGTCTAGTGGACCTTGCAGTGTAAAGTTGTAGCTGCCATCTGGCTTCACAATCAATTCAAATACGGCATTGCCATCTGCTGTGGCTGTGTAAGTAAAACTACCGTCGCCGTTAGCAGTTTCAGCAAGCACGACAGGCTCACCATGAGAGGTCAACCCAGATACTGGATCTGCTGTTGCATCAAGCTGGTATTTAACAACGCTGTCTGAGCCTTCAGTTGTGGTGAAAGAACCCGACATAAACGCATCATCGTTTTGGTCTGAGCCAATTGAGGCGAGATCATCTTCGTCCACCGTGAGTGGAACAACGTTGTCGATAGTTGGAACGTCATCAGTAATCGTGACGGGAATGGTCGCGGTCGTCGTATCGCCGTCAAAGTCTGTTGCAATGATTGGGAAGTTCAGTACTAATTCATCGCTGTTTAACGCGTGATCGACCGGCCCTTCCAGACGGAAATTGTATGTGCCATCAGCATTCACGTTCATGGTGAAAACCGGATTGCCATCCGCGGTAGCCACGTAAGTAAAGCTGCCATCAGCATTCGCAGTCTCTACCAGAGTAACTGGCTCACCTTGGGAGGTTAGCCCCGAAACAGGATCAGAAGTTGAATCAAGTTGGTAGCTCACCACACGGTCTGAACCTTGGGTAGTGGTGAACGCGCCTTCAACAAACACAGCGTCAGTTTGGTCTGAGCCAATACCTGATAAATCATCTTCGTCTACAGCCAGAGGCAAAACATTATCGATGATTGGTGCATCATCCGTAATCGTGACTGGAATGGTTGCCGAAGTCGTATCACCATCAAAATCGGTGGCAATAATTGGGAAATCAATCGTCAGGCTGTCGCTGTTAGCGGCATGGTCAATCGGGCCTTGCAGCGTAAAATCGTAAGTGCCATCTGTTGCTACGTTTAACGTGAATACCGGATTGCCGTCTGCAGTCGCCACATAAGTAAAGCTGCCATCACCGTTGGCGGTTTCCACCAAGGTAATCGCCTCACCTTGAGACGTTAGCCCCGCAACAGGATCAGCCGTTGAATCCAGTTGATAGCTCACCACTCGGTCAGAGCCTTGAGTGGTGGTAAACGCACCTTCAACGAACAGATCGCCGCCTGGGTCTGAACCCACACCGCTAAGGTCGTCTTCGTCGACACTCAACGCATCCACCGCTGTGATGGTAGGTACATCATCAACAATCGTGACTGGAATGGCTTCAGTAACGGTGTCGCCATCAAAATCGGTTGCGATAATTGGGAAGTTAAGTGTCAACTCGTCACTATCAACCGCGTGATCAATTGGCCCTTCAAGCGTGAAGTTGTAAGAGCCATCAGTATTCACAGTCAAAGTAAATACAGGGTTGCCACCCGCTGTCGCTTCATAAGTGAAACTGCCATCACCATTTGCGGTTTCTGTAAGCGTGACCGCTACCCCTTGCGAGGTTAAACCGTCAACTGGTGTTGATGTGCCATCGAGTTGATAACTCACCACTCGGTCTGAACCTTGTGTGGTGGTGAAGTTACCATCAATAGAAATTGGATTGCTTTGGTCTGAACCGATTGACGCTAGATCATCTTCATCAACCGTAATGGCATCCACGTCAGTAATAACTGGCTTATCGTCCACAATCGTCACAGGGATCGTGGCATTTGTGGTGTCGCCATCAAAGTCGGTCGCGATGATTGGGAAGTTGAGCGTCAACTCGTCGCTATCAACAGCATGATCAATTGGCCCTTCTAGCGTGAAGTTGTAAGAGCCATCAGTATTCACTGTCAGCGTAAAGACCGCTTCAGTACCCGCTGTCGCTTCGTAAGTAAAGCTGCCATCACCGTTTGCGGTTTCAGTTAGTGTGACTGCTACACCTTGTGATGTGAGTCCAGCCACTGGTGTTGAAGAAGCATCAAGCTGATAGCTCTCTACTCGATCAGAGCCTTGTGTGGTGGTGAAATTGCCATAGATTGAAATCGGGTCAGTCTGATCTGAACCAATCGTGCCTAAATCATCTTCATCAACGGTAATTGCATCGACATCGGTAATGGTTGGCTTATCATCCACGATGGTAACAGGCAATACGATTTGGCTTGTGTCACCATCGAAATCGGTAGCAATAACGCTAAAATCAAGGGTTAAGCTGTCGCTATTTGCCGCATGGTCGATTGGACCTTGTAGCTCAAAACTGTACGAGCCGTCAGTATTCAAAATTAATGTGAAGACTGCGCTGCCATTTGCCGTTGCGCTGTAAGTATAGCTGCCGTCTGCATTTTCCGTTTCGGCAATGGAGACGGTTTGACCTTGAGATTGCAGGCCATTTAAAGGATCAGCGTTTACATCCAACTGATACTGTACGACGCCATCAGAACCCTGAGTCGTCGTGAACTGACCTTCAACCAATGTTGGCTGTGATTGGTCTGAGCCTACCGAACTTAAGTCATCTTCATCGACGTTAAGAGCGACAACGTCGTTAATGATTGGCACATCATCAGTAATGGTTACTGGTAGAACAAGTGAGCTGGTGTCACCGTCAAAGTCCGTTGCGACAATAGTGAAGTTTAGAGTTAAGCTATCGCTACCCACAGCATGATCGATTGGACCTTCAAGGGTAAACGAATAAGTACCGTCAGGGTTCACTTGTAAGGTGAAGATAGCGTCCCCTTCTGCCGTTGCAGAATAGGTAAAGCTGCCATCTGAATTGACAGTTTCCGTCAGAGAGATAGATCGACCCTGTGATTCCAACCCATTGAGTGGATCAGTGCCGCTTTCTAATTGATAACTTACAACACGGTCTGAGCCCTGAGTCGTCGTGAAACTACCTTGCGCGAACACAGAGTCGCTTTGATCGGAGCCAATGCTTGATAAATCGTCTTCATCGACGGCTAGCGCATCAACGCCATCAATCGAAGGAACGTCATCTTGAACTTGAATGACAATTTGCGCTGCTTCTGGTGTGTTCGAACCTTCAGTAATCGAGGAACGGTCACCATCCGCATCTACCGCGTAAACTGGCAGTGAGAAAGTAAGCGAGTCATCGTTAGCACCCGTATGGTCAAGTTGTTCATACAAGTTGAATTGGTATTCGCCCAATGCAGGAGCATCAATCGCCACATCAAATACGGTAATACGCACGCCATCCAGCTCGATGAAGCCTTCGTAAGTACGCACACCGTTACTCTCGGACGCCAGTTCCAATTGAACAACCTGCCCTTGAGATTGGAGTTCTCCACCAACATTAAACTCTGTAGGTTCCAACTCATAGTGATCAATGATGTCACTTCCGACCGCTGTCGTGATCGACCCGGTACCACTTGTTACTGCCGCGCCTTCCTGTGAACCTTGGTCAACCCCCGCCTCGTCTAAAGACAATCCCGTCGCGTTTTCAATCACTGGATTATCGCCATCAAGGATGGTCATCGTAAAGGTGTTGCTTGCCGTATCTTGGTCAAAGTCAACGATTGTGGTTGGTAAAGAGAGCTCAATCGTATCTTCACCGTTTGCTTGTTCTAACGGCTTAAATTGCTCAAATTGGTAGGTACCATCGGTGTTCAGACTGATGGTTAAGACGGTTTCATTCGAGCCAGCAATGGACAAGGTGATAGTACTGCCGTCTTCAGAGAGTACCGCTTCTGTCGCCTGATTATCACTCAATAGGCCATCGAATTGACTAAGTCCTTCTTGATTAAATGTGACCGTTGCCAATTGATCACTACCAATATCAACAAAAGTGCCAGTAATTGGTGTAGAAGAAGATTCAACGTTTTCAAAAGTAACGTTTTGCGGCGCAGGATCATCGCCATCAATAACGGTTGTCGTAAAATCAATAGGGGCTTGAATACTGTTACCACCAATATCTGCACCTGTAATATCAAAAGCAATATTGATTTGATCACCGACGATCGATACTTGGCCATCAGCAACAGACGCAACATGGTCAATACCCTGGCTAATCGTGGTAACGACCTCTAACTCTAAATCACGGCCTAAAGATGTCGCTTCGATCTCGATACGAAGTACTTCGTTACCTTCTTGGGTGCCGATAATGGCATTTTGCGCTTCGTCATAAACGAACGCTACTGGCTGACCACCAGAAGTAATGTCACTATTTAACTCGGTTAACAAAGACTCTAATGAGGACGTTTCAGGTACAAATGAAGCAGTATCAAGTGCGAGATCCCCTGCTTCAACCAGCACACTAGAAGAAATGGTTTGCGGGTAGCTAGATAGAGAAATTGAGCCTTCTGTTACGCTAGATTGCAGTGACTGCCCACCATCAGCAAAGATCGTGACATTCAAACCGTCATCTTCGTCGCGATCATCTTCTCCGCTGCGAGTCGCAGACGTTTCAAAAAAAGTAGACGCGAGTACTTCCGGGTTATTATATTCAACCGTCACGTAGCCAGCATTAGCCGAGCCCTCACCACCTGCGCCAGCAGCTGTTGCTTCTAAGATAGCGGTAGGGTCAGCTCCGTCTAAAATAGCTTGCTGGATAGCGGCAATATCGTTGGCGTCGAAGTCAGCACTTCCAATAGCCGTTGGGTCAAAAGTCACTAAGCCATTAACTGGAGATTGTACCAATACTGGTTCTAACGGTTCAGAAGAAGGCACAGGAAGACAAGCAACACAATTTGCGTCGACCAGATAAAGCTCATTATTTATCTGTACGTCGAGAGAGGCATTATTTTCTGTGATAATAATCTCGCCAGGTCTTAACTCATCCCCTGATTTTATGACCTTAACGTTTCCGTCCAGGCCCAAAACCAAAACTTCACCTTTGACAGCATTTACAATCGCGCTCTGCGGTACCGTGTGCGTACTCATCTGACCTCCGCTAATGGCTTACGTTTCCCATTAACCTTTTTAGATAATTTCTTATTAATTTAGTGCGGCATACTGCACACCTTTATGCGATTAAACTAAGTATTGAATCATTAAACAATCGATAAATACCCTACTACCGAGCAACATAAGTAAAACTTACTCGTAGTCACAGAAATGTGACACATGTGCTGACGCGTAGATATCGAATAATTATATGAAATTGATACCTTATTCTAATTAAGTGTAGTTGTTTTAAGAAAAGAAGAGAGATGAAATCATTCAGCTAAACGCCAGACTGCCGGTTGCGATCAATAATGGAAGAAAAGCAATGAGAATGTTGTATACACCGGAGCGTGATGACATCTTAATCAATATCGGTGACGAAAAAAACGTAACGATTAAATATTGAACAACATAAATTGCAGGACAAAATGCAACGATACAAAAGTGGCTTACGATATGAATCCCCGCACACCACGAGTTCGGTTTTGTTCTGATATACAGCAAAAAAAACACGACCAAGCTAATAATAAAATACATAAACACAGCACTTGAAAATAATTATCATTTTCAATCATATGTAAATATTCCCTTACTTTCAATGGTGTTTGAGCTATTAATGTCATCGTTATTATCAATCAACACAATAAGTAAAATTATCAGTAATTCCAGTCCTAAACGTTTGCGTAATCGCTAACCTTCTCTTAACCTTGATTTGAGGCTTTTATCACGGTTTTTCCATTGATATAGTGCGTCCATACAACAAAAAAAGACCATTCGAGGCATGGAGCTTCCTCATTAATCTCAAGATGAGAAGAATTGGTACCGACAAAATTCGGCAGATTTTAAGAGGGTCAAAAAATGGACATGAATATGGTTGAGATTTTAGGTTATGCAGCTTCAATCATGGTCGCTATTTCGCTAACTATGAAAGATATTGTTAAGCTTCGTATCCTTAACTTTATTGGTTGTGCGCTATTTACTGCTTACGGACTAATGATTGATTCTTGGCCTGTAGTATTAACTAACGGTTTTATTGCTTGCGTTAACATCTACTTCCTAGCAAAAATGCAGCAGGAAAAAAAAAGCCTAGAGCCTGAGAAAGCGCAATAGCATTCAAACAATAAAAGCCCGCAAATCATAAGATTGCGGGCTTTTGCTTTTAATATTCCCTTTCTATCACAGCATCCCTAAACGAGCGCTAACGAACCCAGCTAAGTGCTAATGTTTCTCGACGAGAAAACATATCCATATGCGATGAAATGATCGCCTTAACCGTATTCAGTTTCTCTTCTGAATCCGCCTCACAGGTTATAGTTAAGCTAGATGCACAAAGGTTAAACTCCGCTTTTCCCGTCGGAAATGTCACCAAACCGCTATTTTCATTCCAAGTAGCAGGAACTTTTCGTCCAAAATGCCGACAAAGCGTCACTAAGTATTTGTCAGCGTGTTCGCTATCTATTCGGGTGCTTTCTTTAATCATGAACTTACTCGTTACTTTGAAACGTCCTATGAAGAACCTTGTTAGAATTGATAAGCTGCAGAGAGCTTGAAGTTGCGACCCGGCTCGTAGTCATCAAGCGTGAAGCCACGTGCAGTACCAGAACGAGACGCGTGAGAGCTGTACAACTCGTCAAATACATTATCAATACCAAAGGTCACCGACAGTCCATCAATATCAGACGGCACCCATTGAGCGTATAGATTATGTACATCATAACTTGCTTTCTTTGGCTGACCATCAAAGACGTTGTCTTCCTCTAGAACAAACATTGAGTTCCACCCGAAGAGCGTTTCTAAAGCGTCTGACTGGTAATCCAAAGTTAGAGCAATGCTATCACCCATATCAATGCTACGCCCATTGCCCCCAGCAACAGGACCACCAGTATTCTTGTTTTTGGTGTCCGACTTAGAGTAAGAAAGTTTGCTGTTAAACTTGTCGTAACCATAAGAAGCACTTGCCTCAAAGCCTTTAATCTCAACATCACCTAAGTTGTAAATCAGGTAAGTTTGAGTCGCGTTTTGGTACTGATCTGCAATGTAATCATCAATTTCCGTTTGGAATACCGTAATATTCGCCCCAAAGAAATGCTTATCAAAGGTTTTATCAAAACGAACACCACCCTGCGTGTTCAATCCCGTTTCTGGCTTTAACCCATCCTCTAAAAATGCAACGTCTTGGTAAGCAATAAAGGTTTCCATTAGCTCTGGACCTTTAAATAGAGAACGTGCACTCGCAAACAACGTCCAATCTTGAGTCACCGCCCACTCTGCTGCTAGAGCCCAAGTCACATCATCATAATTACTGGTTCCTGTCTCAGCTTTGCGTTTGTAATCATCAAAGCGCATACCTGCGGTAATAAAGAAGGCATCAGAGAAGAAGAACTGATCTTCTACAAACAGTGCGGTTGAAATCGCCGATTCGTCCATAAACTTACGACTACCGTAGTAACTCGAAGACGTTTTATCCATGTAGTCGAAGCCATAAGTGACTCGATTATCAAACTCACCTAACATAACATCTGATTGGAATTTGCCATTCAAACCAAAGTTTTGGTTTTTGGCGGTGTTCTTTGATAAACGGTTCGAGGGCCAACGAGGGGCCATCACCGTTTCGTCACGTTTAATTTCTGTCTCGGTATTATAAAGAGTGACGTTTCCTTGGTGTTGTTCGCCTCGCAACTCGTAACTCAAGGTAACGGTATCGCGGTCATAATCCGTAGGGATAAGTAACTTGCTCGACAGGCTATTATTTGCACTACCCGACATATCAGGACGCGGACTGTAATCTCCACTGTCTCGGTACATGTCATAAGAGAGCTCAAAACGATGGATGTCATTTAGTTCATACCCCAGCTTAGCCAGAATGTTGTAAACATCACCTGCTGCACCATAGGTTTTATTGCCATCACCATCTTCAAAATCATCACGCGTAACGTAATGGCCATAGACCATCGCATCAATGTTTTCGGACAAAAGTCCGTACAGTGTCAACGAACCTTGCTGGTTGTCGTTAGATGCATAGCCGCCATAAACACGCGCACCAAACTTTTCATCGTAACGAAGTAAGTCACGAGCGTCTTTCGTTTCAAAGTAAACCGAACCGCCTAACCCGTTTTGAGTCACAGAGTTATTACCTACCTGAATGTCCGCAGATTTGAGAATGTCAGGGTTCAGCGTCAAGTTACCAATATGATGGAACATGCTCGCATGCTGAGAAGCACCGTCAAGACGAATGTCCAAATCGGTTTCGCTCAAACCACGAATCGTAATACGTTGATTCACAGAGTGTGTTCCACCAACATCTACACCGGGAATATCGCGCAGTAAATCAGACATATGATCGGCTTGCTTCAGTGACATGTCGTCCGCAAACATCGACTCAGTGTTGCTGGAAACTTTCGTTCCCCATACAACGACCTCTTCAAAATGTGACTCAGTATCTTGAGCTAAAACAGGGGTTGATAGCGCCATTCCCACTGCAAGGCAAAGGCTTGAAAGCTTGATAGGTGAACAAGCAGGGCTTTCCATAACTTCATTCCTAAATATTAATGATAATAATTCTCAGGTATAATAAGCATGAGTTTTATAAATACAAAGGCGATTTGGTTATGCGAAATCGCACAAGTGTTATGAGGAAGTGTCAAATGCAGGAAGTCACAACAAAACGAACTAAAATTGCCAAGATAGCTTTAACCCAAAGACTAGAGGCGACAGAGAAACAATGGATTGTCACGCAAGGCCAACCTTGTCAAACTCAACTGGCCGAAGGTAAGTTCCTATCATATCAGTACAATGATCAAATTTTTGTTCATGGCGGGCGTTGTCTAGAACTTATTGATTCGAATATTGTTTCTACTGCACACGCCTCACTGCTGGTCACTATTCTTTTAGAAGGTAGACTCTCGTTTGGCTACGACGATTTGCAATTTGATTTAGACGCGAGCGACGGCCCTAAGGGTGTAGTGGTGAACTTACTCAAACCTGCAAATTTTCGTCGTTCACTGCTCAAAGATAACCTCATTAATAAGATCAACATATTGGTTAAGCCCCAATGGCTAGAGGCCCGCCTTGAGCAAAATTGTAGTCATCGAGCCTTTTTTAACTCTCATCAGGCGTTTCAACAGTTGGAGCCTAACCAGACGCTATGCGAGCTGGCCGAAACGTTAACAAATAGAGAAACACCGCAAGAGTTCCAAGAAAAGCTAGAGGTCGAAAGCTTGATCTATCAAATATTACATCAAGCCACCAAGCAAATTCCTAAGAATTTCAGTGCTAAAAACAGCAGTATTGAACGACACATTGACGGTCGGATTGAGGATATTGTCAGCTATATTGAAACTCACCTTGATCAAGAACTACGCTTGGAAAAGTTGGCGAGCCAATTCTCAATGAGTGTTTCAAACCTGCAGCGCCGATTTAAACAATCACTTAATATGACCATAAACGGCTACATTCGTTTTCGACGTCTTGAGATTGCTAGGCAACATTTGGAACGTGGCCTAGTGACGATAACAGAAGCCGCCTATGAAGCCGGATACCACCACCCTTCTAACTTCACTTATGCCTTCAAAAAGGCATTTGGTGTGCCACCACATGAAGTGATTAAAGAGTAAGGGGACTCTAGGTAACTGACTGTTATTTAGGAGTGTCTTATCCACAACATCGGTATATACTCGCCTTAAACGTTATGGAGGTTAAACATGAATATTGGTGCTGTCGCGAAGCTCACAGGGCTTTCATCTAAGTCGATTCGATTATATGAAGACAAAGGGATCATATCTCCACCAGCGCGTAGCGACTCTGGCTATCGCGAATATTCAGATAATCATATTCAAGAGCTTAACTTGGTATCACGCGCAAAAAGCGCAGGCTTTTCGTTGCAAGAATGCAAAGAGTTCGTACAACTTGCTCATAACCCCAACCGCAAAAGTAGTGAAGTAAAAGCAAGAACCATGGACAAACTGAGAGAGGTTGAAGAAAAAATTGCACACCTCATGGAGATCAAAACACAACTTGAAGGTTGGGTTTCTTCTTGTCCTGGAGATGCAGAGAGCCGATGCCCAATCATAGACGAGCTCACCAAGTAAGCCCGCCTATCTATTGATCTCGTTTAAAACGAACTAGCTCGCTTAATGATAGGTACACATGCGCTTACCGTTTAACTCTATGATGTTAAATGGCGTTTCGTAGATGTCCTCTAGCGTAGATGCTTGAATAACCTCTTCAACCGCACCACTCGCCACAACCTTGCCTTTCTTAAGCGCCAATATGACATCTGAGTAACACGCCGCGAAATTAATATCATGAATCACGACCACCATGGCTTTATTCATGTCATGGGCTAACTGCTGCACAACTTTCATGATCTGAAGAGAGTGTTTGATATCTAAGTTATTAAGAGGTTCATCAAGAAAGACATAATCTGTATCTTGTGCAATCACCATAGCAATAAATGCAAGCTGTCGCTGACCACCACTTAATTCATCCAAGTATTTGTCTTGAATATCTTGCAAATCTAAGTAGTCGATCGCTTGTTCTATGACCTCATGATCTTCTTTAGTCAGATTTCCTTTAGAGTATGGGAAACGACCAAAAGAGACTAACTCTTTTACGGTAAACCGCATTGTAATCGAGTTAGCTTGGCGAAGTACTGCCAGTTTTTTCGCTAGCTCTTTTGTGTCCCATTCCGCGATTTCCTTGCAATCAATGATAACACTACCGCCATCTCGCTCCGTTAAGCGCGAGGCCATAGATAACAGCGTGCTCTTTCCCGCGCCATTTGGACCGATAATCGATGTTACCTTGCCCTTTTCAAACTGAGTATTGGCCTCGTCTACGACTTGGTTTGAACCGAAAGCCTTCGTTAATTTGTCTATTACTATCATATTTATACAACTTTGTTTTTCAGCAGCAGGTATAAGAAATACGCACCGCCGATAAAGTTAATTACGACACTCAACGTCGTCTCAAAACTGAACACGTTTTCGATTATCCATTGCCCAGCAAGTAATGAACTGATGGATAGAAACGAACATCCGACCAATAGCGTTTTATGTTGGTAACTTCGGAACATTTCTCGGCTTAAGTTGGTCACTAGTAAACCAAAGAACATGATTGGCCCTACCAAAGCCGTAGAAATAGCAATCAAAACCGCCGAGATAATAAACACATTTCTCGTCACTTTAGGTACATCAACACCCAAACTTTTCGCATTGTCTTGGTCGAGCCAAAACACATCTAAAGTGCGATGCATCCTAAACAACAACCAACATGCAAACATCAAAGCCGGAGCACTAAAGTAAACCAAGTTCACTTTGACATTATTGAAACTGGCGTACAGTTTCGACTGAACAATTGCATATGTGTTTGGGTCCATCAGCAAAGAAAAGAATGACGCCGCATTGGAAAATAGCTGACCAAAGATCAAGCCGACCAATAGCAACGTAATCAAGTTCTTGCTGCCTTTTGAAAAGTAAAACCCAAACAGCAGTAGCGAAAACGACACCATTACAATGACTGCAATCGCGAAATTGACGTACAAGTTAAGAACTAAGGTACTCAACCCACCAAAAATCAACACGATCAAAATTTGGGTTAACACATACAGCGCATCAAAACCCATGATACTTGGCGTTAAAATTCGGTTGTGCGTAATGGTTTGAAATACAAGTGAAGACTGAGCAATGGCCACACCCGCTAGCACTATCGCCAATACTTTAGGAACTCTACGAGACAAAAAATATTGGTAGTTGTCAGCCGTTAGCCCAATACCAATAAACAGACACGCGAAAAGAATCGCAATGCCACCTAGCAGCAGGATTTTCGTTGAATCACGCATGTTGCTTACCTCGCAACAACATAGCGATGAATACCACGCCACCCAATATGCTGATCACGATAGAGATTGGCATTTCATGAGGGAAAATAATTAAACGACTCACCAAGTCGCAACACAACACTAAAATGGCCCCATACATGGCCGTAAGCGGAATGTTCTTTTTGAGGTTATCGCCATAAAAGTGACTCACGAGATTAGGCACAATAAGCCCTAGGAATGGCAACTGGCCAACAATCATCACGACACTTGCTGACATGATGGACACCAATAGCACGCCAATCGTCACAACCTGCTGATAATTCAAACCCAAGTTAATCGCGAAATCTTTTCCGATACCTACGGCGGAGATCCTTGCGGCAAAAAGATAGCTGAGGATAACCATTGGTACCGCGATGTACAGCAGTTCAAAATCACCACGCAAGATGTTAGCGAAGTTTGCGACTGTCCAAGCATTCAGACTTTGAAGTGCATCATATTTGTAAGCGATAAACGTAGTCATGGATTGGATGACATTGCCGAAAATAATCCCGACAAGTGGCACAAAAACCACGCTCTTAAATTGAATGCGCTGAATAAAGAAAACAAACGCCAGCGTCCCAAATACCGAGATGCCGAACACGAGCCAAAGGTGATTATCATTACCAAAGAAAACCACGCTCAGTACATAGCCCAGCATGGCACATTCGATCGTACCAGTTGTAGAAGGTGCCGCAAATCGGTTCTGGCTGATTTGCTGCATGACAAGACCCGCAATACTCAAGCCAGCACCAGCAAGCAATATGGCAAATAAACGTGGTATACGGCTGGTAAAGAAAAGTTCTAATGCTTTCTCATCACCTGAAAAGAGTTGTTGGGGTGTCATGTTTGCCACCCCAACAAATAACGAAACCGTGCTTAAAACCACAAGGGTTAGCAATAACTTCTTCAAAGTTAACCTCTGCTATCTTGGATTACAGTTCAACGGTTTGCTTAATCTCACTGACCATTTTTTCTGTTGCTGTCACGCCAGACATCGACAAGTACCAAGCGTCCACATCTAAATAGGTGATTTTATGATTTTTATATGCCGCAGTCGCTTTGACTAAGTCGTTATCCATGGATTTACGAATATCGTTATCCGGCGTACCTGTCAGAGAATTTCGGTCAACCACGAGGATATTTTTCGGGTTAGCTTCACGAATAAACTCATAAGAAATGACATCTCCGTGAGTGCCCGTTTTCACGTGCTCAACCGTTTCCAAGAAGCCAAAGTCGTTATAAATGACGCCAAATCGCGACTGGGCACCAAACGCGCTGATGTTGTCACCCATGCTTAAAATCGTTAATGCATCATTTTTGTTCGATTGGTTGTAGTCGCGGATTGCTTTGAATTGAGTATCTAACGCTTCAATTTTCTGCTCTACTTTTTCTTCGATATTGAAGATCTTACCAATATTGCGCCATTGCGCTTGCGTGCCTTCCCAATAGCCTTGGTTTTCTTTCGCCGCGAAAACAACTGTAGGGGCAATTTCACTCAGCTCTTCATATTTCGCAGACGCTCGCGGACCAACCAAAATCAAATCCGGTTTTTGCATGTAGATGGTTTCAAAATCAGGTTCAAACAAACTACCCGCAGAGGTGTAGTTATCTTTGCTGTATTTTGAAAGGTAACTAGGAAGATTAGACGAGTTAGATACTGCAACAGGATCGATACCAAAGTTGTCCAGCGCATCTAGCGGGCCAAAGCCAATCACAACCACACGCTCTGGGGATTGCTCTAGCTCTGTTTGACCCATGTAGTGGTCAATCACAACTTTAGCAGCGAAAGAAGGAGAAACAGTAAATAACGACAGCATAGCCGCACCGACGAATTTTTTCATTTTGTTAAGCCTTAATGAGATCTATTATCATACGCGTTCGCAATATAACGCTACTCTTTAATGCATTCAACAAAATTTAAGGTACTTTACATTAGTTACGTTTACTCAAGACTTAGATATATCAAAGACTTATAAAACTCATCAATTTCAATACCTGGGCGTATCATTCATGCGCTTCAATAAACGCTTTGAGTGCCAGCTCATCAATAATCTCCAAACCGTTGTCCGTTTTGGTAATCAATCCCTTTTCAATCAAGTCCTTAACTGCACGTCGATAGACTCGGCCTGAGGTACCAAACCGCTCAGCCTCTTGGTTCACTTTATCAAAGCCACCAAGCAGCTTATCCGTCTGATTACGGACGAGAAGATCATAGGCAATGTTGTAAGTAATGGGATGCAACAAACGATTAGTGTAGATATCCATGGAGTCTTGATAAGACTCAGCCAATGCTGAAGCGAAGAACACCATCATTTGGGGATAATTTTGCAGTGCTTCGGTTAGTTTTTGGATACAGATAACATCAACCTGCATATGTTCATCTGCTATCACATTCCATTGACAAGGAGTCTGAGTGAAGAGCTCCATTTCACCATAAATATGATAGTCGCAGTTAGCTTCCCCTAATTGAAAACGTCGTCCATTTGCGGCCAATATGTTCATCGAGACTCGACCTACTGGCACAACATACAAGTACTGAAGTTGCTCACCTTGGCGGAGAATTGCTTCCCCAGCATCAAAGTAACGCGAATTTATTTGGCATTGATAAATCAAATCGCGAAAGGTGGCACTCTTTTCTTCAAGGTATGTTTTGAAGCGACCAGTCGGATAAGGGCTGATTTTCATTTTCTGCTCTCTCAGAAAAAGTTACGGACAACTATTTAAGGTGGATTGTACCCCGTAACTCCAAATAAAAAAGCGACAGTGACCTGTCGCTTTACATCTATTCTGTTTATGTGACTTACTGAGATAAAGACTGGCTAACGCTGAGCAACCAAGGCTTCTAATGCCGTAATCGCGGCGCTCTTCTCACCTTGCATCATTACTTTGGCCTCATCAACGTACTGACCAACCCCTTCTTTCACATCTTGTTGATACAGCACCACGTTGTTTAATATCGAAGCCACATGAAGGCCTCGTAGTCGACCGACCGTAAACAGCGCAGAGGTTTCCATATCGGCACCTAAGATGCCTTTCTTGTTCCAATGTTGGCATATTGCATCCTCGTCATCGGTATAGAAACTGTCGTGAGAACGTACCACACCAAAATGATAATGCACTTTTTGCATCGACAAGTAACGCTCAACTTCCTTTAACAGTGAAAAGCTTGCGTAGGCTGCATAAGACGAATCGACATACGCTTTAGAGCCGCCCTCATCTCTTACCGCGCCTTCGGCAATGATCAACTCGCCAAGATGAATGCCTGATTGCATTGCCCCCGCAGATCCAACGCGTACCACATGAGTCACACCGCACTGTTTTAGCTCTTCCACTGCGATGATCATCGATGGCGCACCTATACCTGTACTACACACTGAAACAGGCTTGCCTTTGTAGTTGCCGGTAAACACACGATACTCGCGGTTTTCCGACACCATTTCTGCATCATCAAATAATGCCGCGATACGATTCGCTCGATCTGGCTCGCCGCATACAATAACGAGGGGAGCGATTTGTGTTTCATCCACTCCGATATGAGGTTGTTTGGCCATTCTTCGTTCCTTACGCAGCAGCGTGCGCTAAGGTTTTATCGCCATTGCGCTTAGCGCTACGAGCCCACTCACGCGTGCCATTGGCAGCGATGAACATAAGAATCGCGTACTGAACAGACATTGCGTAAACACCTTGCGTCGCGTAGATACCCACACTGATAATGTTAATCACAACCCATAGAATCCAGTTTTCGACGTATTTACGTGTCATCAGAATTTGTGCAACAACAGACAGTACTGTCATGGTTGCATCCCAGAACGGGAACGCGTCAGGTTCAAGCACCGGTTCAGCCAAGCCAGCACCAAAGAGATTCAAGCTATCAACAGCAATGTTTGCTAGCGCAAAGAAAAATGGGTCGATATAGATCGTTAATAATGCGATACATGCAACGCTAATAGAGGCAGTAGTAATAAGTTTCTGTTTATTTAACCAGCGAACTTCCAGCGTTTCACCTTGTGCGTTTGGACGGGTCCACGCATACCAGCCGTAAATGTTCGCACAGAAGAAAAACAATTGAAGAAGCAATAATCCGTATAACTGAATTTGAAAAAAGATAACGGCAAAAAGCGTGACATTCAGCAAACCGAATAAGTAGTTGATGGTTTTTTCTTGGCTGGCAAACCAAATGCAAAGCAGTCCAAAAACGGTACCGAAAGCTTCGATCCAACTCATTGCGTAGCCGTCGCCGATCGGAATGTTAACGAGAGTATTATTAATATCGAGTAAGGCAAAGAGGTCCATAACATGTCCTTTATTATTTTGTTTGGAATACGCTTATATTAGAGCGTGATCCCCAACAAAAAGGAGGACATTTGTCCTCCTCTTGATGCACTCGATCATAATTCAGATTCATTACTTACTTGAAAGTACCTATTTATCTCAATTATTCATTCCAAATGAACTAGGACTCGTGTCCTAGGTAGCGCTTTTTGAACGTCGATGCTGACGCGAACAGTAAAGTCGAAGCAAATGTAAACACCACGCCAGCCAAGTATACATACTCTTCATTCGCAAGTAGTTCATAAACACTCACGACAAACACCGTTAATACTAGTGAAATATTGAAACGGTGAAACCACGGCCTCTTTACTGAATACTGTGCATATCTCTTAACTAACATAAAGATTTTCCATTCATCTCAATAATTTATAAATCTAATTATAGGCTTTATTAATAATAAGCTTTTTAAGCACTATCGACACGAAATCTTTCGAGTTACTCGCAAAAAATCACACTTTTCAAATGTTGAGTTAATAAATTCGAACATCTGTTTTGCATGCTTATTTATTTTTTAGCCCATTTTTTATAAATTATATGCACTAAATTTGTTAACCATGCGTTTGTTTTTAATTAAGAGAAATTCGTCACACTGTTGCGTACAACCAATGTTGGTTCCAGTTGAACGACTTGAGCGTCGTTAGATTTGTCGTCCAGTCTTCGGACAAGAGTCTCAACGGCAGCCTGCCCCAAACGGTACTTAGGCTGATGAATGGTAGTTAGCGATGGCGACATAAATTTCGCGATATGGATGTCATCGTAACCAATAATGGACAGGTCGTCCGGCACTTTAATACCGAGCTCATTTGCGGCGTTAATCACACCCATCGCCATCATATCGTTAGAGACGAAAATCGAGCTGGGTAATGCGCCACGCTGAGCCATTTTTTTGAACGCTTGATACCCACCCTCACATTCGAAGTCCGATTCAATGATCCAATTGGCATTAAATTCCAAGCCCGCTTCGTTCATTGCTCGCTTATAACCTTCGTATCGCATTTGCGCTTGGTGTTTAATCAAAGGGCCAGTGATGCACCCAATTTCGGTATGGCCGCAATCAATTAAGTATTTCGCCGCTAAGTAACCGCCACGAAGTGAGTTGTCTTGGATTTTATCGCTTGTAAATAGCATCGGCCCCCAGTCCATTACCACAACTGGGATATCTGGGTAACGCTCAAATACATCGATACGCTCTCCTTCTAGCGACGAGCACATCAAGATCAAACCATCGACACGCTTTTGCAATAGCGTATTAATGGATTGACGCATACGTTCGTTATCACCCTCGGTGTTACATAAAATGAGGCTGTAGCCTTTTTGGTAGCAGCTGCGTTCGACGCCTTTTACGACTTCGCCAAAGAATGGGTTGGTTGAGGTTGTCACGAGCATACCAATGGTTTTGGTACGATTGACTTTGAGGCTACGCGCCAACGCAGAGGGTGCGTAGTAGTTAAGCTCTTTTGCGGCATTGTTAACGCGTTCAGAGATCTCTTCGCTCACAAAACGCGTCTTGTTAATAACATGGCTCACTGTTGAAGTGGAAACCCCTGCCAGTTTTGCGATGTCTTTCATCGTCGCCATGTTACTACTCCTATTTTAATGAGGCGTTGTGCGCCTTATTGTTCAGCGAGAAACGCGTCCACCTCTTCGCGGGTTGGAATCGACGTTTGCGCGCCAAAGCGGGTCACAGAAATTGCAGCCGCCGCATGTGCAAACTTAATCGCTGATTCTAAAGGTAAATCTTCTAGGAGACCAGTGACGAATGCCCCATTAAATGTATCGCCCGCTGCGGTAGTATCCGTCGCTTCAACGCGGAAACCCGAGATGATTTCGCCTCGACCGTTTTGGCTTAGCCAAACGCCTTTTGCACCGAGTGTGATCATGACAATTTCTATACCTTTACCATGTAGCACATTCGCCGCTTCTTGCGCGCTTTCGTTGTCTGTTACAGTAATACCTGTCAGAACTTCAGCTTCGGTTTCATTTGGCGTAATCACGTCAATGCAAGACAGTAATTCATCAGACAATTCACGAGCTGGCGCTGGGTTCAGAATGACATTGGTTTTGGCATCTTTCGCGATTCGCGCGGCTTTCTCGATGCCGCACATCGGCGTTTCCAATTGCATTAGCAAGTAATCTGCTTGGCGAATACGCTCTAAATCTGGCTCAATCGCTTCTGCTGTCAGTTTGGCGTTTGCTTCAGCTGAAATGCAAATGCTGTTCTCACCACTGTCCGACACTTGAATCATCGCGATACCTGTCGGGCAATTTGGCTGCATCTTCACACCAGTGATATCGATGCCGTCCATTTTGAAGTTTTCGCGAATGTTAATGCCGAATGAGTCGTCGCCCACACAAGCGATAAAACCGATGTCTGCATTTAATCGCGCCGCCGCGACGGCTTGGTTGGCTCCTTTGCCACCTGGGATAACTTGATAGTTGCGACCATGCAGCGTCTCGCCTGGGCGAGGGAAAGAAGGCACTTGAAGAACATGGTCAGCGTTTACACTACCTAACACCACTAACTTATTCATACGGTTATCCTCGGTTCTGAATGAACCCTTTTTAAAAACTGTTTAGGAAAATACATTAGATGACTTTAACTTCTCTTCCTGACGAAGGATTCTCGATAAAAAGCCAAAGGCATCTATACCCCACACTTTGCAGTATTTTGGGTAAATTTGCCCTCACCTCCTAAACGACAGATATAAACGGAGGAGAGAGCAAAAATTAGGATGATTTATTGGAACTTGAAACTTACTTAGTGACTACTTTTAGTGGTACTGGGATGTACTCTTCTACTTCTTCACCTTTCAAAACTTTGTCAGCCGTTTCAACACCTAAAGCACCGATAAGATCTGGTTGCTGAGCAATAGTTGCCGCTAGTTTGCCACGGTTAACTGCTGCAATGCCGTCTTCCGTACCATCAAAACCAACGATAACGACATCTTTGCCAGAAGCTTGAACTGCGCGAAGTGCACCTAGCGCCATTTCATCATTCTGTGCAAATACCGCTTGTACATCCGGGTTAGCCGCTAGCAGGTTTTCCATTACGTTTAGACCTTTTGTGCGGTCAAAGTCAGCTGGTTGGCTAGCAAGAAGATCCATATCGCTGCCCTTCACGGCATTCATAAAGCCTTCACCGCGCTCACGCGCTGCCGATGTGCCCGCAATACCTTCAAGTTGAATGACTTTTGCTTTTTCGCCGACTTTTTCCATAATGTAGTGGCCTGCCATTTCACCACCAATTACGTTGTCCGACGCGATGTGACTCACAACTTCACCACGGCTTGCACCACGGTCTAATGTCAACACAGGGATCTTAGAACGGTTCGCCATACGAATTGCATTAGACACTGCATCAGAATCCGTTGGGTTGATAAGAATTGCTTTTACGCCGCGAATACTTAAATCCTCGATGTTCGACAGTTCTTTACTCGGGTCATTTTGCGAGTCCAGTACAATTAAGTCGTACCCCAATTCTTTCGCTTTTGCTTCCGCACCGTCTTTCATCGTTACGAAGAACGGGTTGTTTAGCGTCGAAACCACAATCGCCATGGTATCTTGAGCTTGCGCCGCTACCGATACGGTTGAAGAAAGAAGTGCAGCAGAGATAAGAGTTGCAAGTTTTTTCATCGTTCTAGTCCTTTGTGTAGGGTGAGCCAGTACACGTCCCCTGACTCGGTTTGTATTCACTGTTTTATATATACAGATTGTTATGAATTACTTGTTTTTGTTGTCTACCAATACCGCCAGCAAGATAACCACTGCTTTTGCAATCATTTGGTAGTAGGAAGAAACATCAAGTAGGTTAAGTGCATTGTTCAAGAAACCGATGATCAGCGCACCAATCAAGGTACCCATGATACGGCCTTTACCGCCCATCAAGCTGGTACCGCCAAGAACAACCGCTGCGATAGCGTCTAGCTCGTAGCCCATACCTGCTGTTGGCTGCGCCGAAGAAAGACGAGACGTTACAATAATGCCTGCAAGCGCTGCTAACATACCGCAGATGGCGTAGACACCAATCTTCACTCGGTCTACATTGATACCTGATAGGCGAGTCGCAGACTCATTGCCGCCTAGTGCGTAAACATAGCGACCAAAGCGCGTGTGGTTAAGTAAATACCAAGCCGCTGCAAACACAACCACCATTAACCAAACAGGAACCGGAATGCCTAGCGCGTAGCCAGTACCAAACCATGCAAACGCATCTGCGGTGTCAGTAAAGCCTGTCGAGATTGGACGACCTTCGGTGTACACCATGGTCACACCACGTAGTAACGTCATGGTAACCAGCGTAGCGATAAATGCCTGCACCTTACCCTTCGCAATAATGATACCGCTGATCGCACCTAACGCTGCACCTGCGACTAAAGCAGTGGGAACCGCCACCAGCACCGGAACCTCAAGCGCGATCATGCTTGCCGCAAAGGCACCACACAACGCCAATACCGAACCAACACTTAAGTCGATACCTGCGGTTAAAATAACTAATGTCATACCCACTGCGATAATGGCATTCACGGAGGTTTGACGAAGAATGTTGAGAATGTTGTCGACCGTAAAGAAGTTCGGGTTCAAAAATGACACAACAACGATCAGAAAGATCAGAGCTATCAGTGATTTTTGTTCAATCAGCCACTCTTTTGTGAACAACTTCTTGTTGCTCGTTTCGGTTGGTTTGCTCATGGTATTCGTACTCATGCTGCTTCCTCATTGATCTCTTTGCCTACGGCACAGGCGAGTAATTTTTCTTGATCGGCGTCTTTCGCATCAAATTCGCCAGTGATACGACCTTCATGCATCACTAAAATACGGTCGCTCATGCCGAGCACTTCAGGCATCTCGGAAGAAACCAAGATGATGCTCATGCCTTCGACCTTAAACTTGTTGATGAGCTGATAAATCTCTTTTTTTGCTCCGACATCAACACCACGTGTCGGCTCATCCAGAATCAGAACTTTAGGTTTCGTCATTAACCCTTTCGCTATCGCAACTTTTTGCTGGTTACCACCAGATAAGTTGCCGATGATTTGATCTCGCGTTGGGGTTTTAATGTTGAATAACTTAATAAAATCTTCCACAGCAATCACTTCGTCGCTGTGTTGAATCTGGAAGCCTTTGGTCAGCTGGTTTAGCGAACAAAGTGACATGTTCTCCTTAACCGAAAGACCTAAAACCAAACCATCGCCTTTGCGATCTTCAGAGATGTAAGCGATACCATTTGCCAAGCCATCTTGCGGGCTAACCGGGTTAATAGTTTTGTTATCAAGATTGATAACACCATGCTCACTAGGTAATGCGCCGTAAATGACTTTCATGAGTTCAGTGCGGCCTGCGCCCATCAAGCCAGAAATTCCAAGAATCTCACCACGCTTGAGAGTAAAGCTCACATCCTGAACGCCAGACCCAGTCAAACCAATGACTTCAAGACAAGTTTCGCCATGTTGGACATCAATACGTGGATATTGCTCTTCTAATTTTCGGCCAACCATCATTTCAATTAGGCCATCTTCATCAGTGTCGGACACCTTGCACTCACCGATAAACTTACCATCACGAAGCACGGTAATGTCGTCACAGATTTCAAAGATTTCTTTAAGACGATGCGAAATGTATACGATGCCGCATCCTTGCTCGCGAAGCTCTTTAATCACTTTAAACAGTGATTCCGTTTCGGTATCGGTCAATGCGTCCGTTGGCTCATCCATAATGATGACTTTCGACTCAAACGAAAGTGCCTTTGCAATTTCCACCATTTGTTGTTCACCAAGGCTTAAATCGCCAAGCAATGTTTTTGATGAGTGCTTGACATTGAGACGTTTTAAAAGCTTGTCAGCTTCGTCATACATTTTGCCCCACTGGATACGCCCTAAGGAGCCAGTGAACTCTCGTCCCAAGTAAATATTTTCGGCAATCGTCAGTTCAGGAATCAGGTTCAGCTCTTGGTGAATAATGCTAATACCAGCTTCCTGTGAATCGCGTGGCCCTTTAAAGGCCGCCGGCTGACCTTGATATTGAATGCTCCCCGCATCCATGTGGTAAATGCCTGTCAACACCTTCATTAACGTTGACTTGCCTGCTCCATTTTCACCCATCAGCGCCATAACACGGCCTGGATAAACATTCAGGCTTGCTTTGTCGAGTGCTTTTACGCCCGGAAACGCCTTCTCAATTTCGCTTAGTTGTAGAATGGCTTGAGTCATAATCTGTCCTCAATATCTCTGGCTTAAAAAACCACGCCCGCTTGGAAAATAACGTTCGCATATGGCGAGCATTCGCCCGTTCTTACGATAGCGCGACTTTGGGCCGTGCGTGCTTTAAACGCTTCATGTGACACGTAGCTCACCTCAATAGATTTGCCCGTTTCTTCACTCTCTTTGCTCAGTTCGTTGAGCAACGCTTCATGCAAAACTGGGCTTGCATCAGAGAACTCTTCCGCAATGATGACCCCTTCGATTTGGGACTCAGATAGAATTACGCGAACAGTATCAAGAAAACTTGGTACCCCATGCGTTAGCGCCAAATCGATTCGCTGAACATGCTCTGGGATTGGTAGACCAGCATCACATATCGTGATCTCGTCGGTGTGGCCTAGCGTCGCCACCAAGTAAGAAATATCTGAGTTAATTAGGGTACTTTTTTTCATCTCATCGACCTTTCGGTTACACGTTCATACAACCATGAGCGCCTGTCTTAAAGTGTTTTCGTTATTAACAGAAAACTCATCGAAACGTTTCGATGAAATAATAATTCGTCATCGCAATTTGACCAGTGTGAGATCGATAAGGTGTGAGAATGATCTGTAATTCAATTGTCATTGAATAGGAAAAGTGCACTTGAGTCACACTTTACCATCGAAACGTTTCGATGATGGTATTTACCTGTCATTACGGTTAGGTTTTATACAGGGAGGAAGGAAAAGAGACGTCCAACTACTGAGAAAACCTCTAGTTAATAAGCTCGAAACCTTTCACGTCATCACAATTCTTAGATAGCTGCCTGATTTTGGAGAACGCTCACCTTACAATCTGGTTACAATTTGCCAAAACACATCATCCGTTCAGTACCTTACCTGGTACGCGACGTTTGTAGGGACACAAACGGAAACTAAGAACCATAATGAAGTTAAGCAATAGAGTCATTTTGCTTGTCGCGCCAGTGATCTTATTAAGCGCGTTAGTATCTAGCTATATTATTTATAGCATTCAAAAAGTGACGCTCATCAAGCGGGAAGACAGCTATATTCAGTTGCAGATGGAAAAGCTGGCCGGGCAGTTTCGACAAGCGAATATTTTTCTTAATAGCTATGCCTATACGCTCAGTAAAAGTGATGTATTACAAGACTATTTGGTTAATCATAACAACCCCTATCGTGAGCGAGTCTTGTTTAATCGATTAGACGAGACCGCTGAAGTATTAAGCCATGGTTACAAAGGCGATGCGAGCATGGCGATCCTCGACGGCAAACAAAACCTTCTCTACTACACAGAAAACAAATATTACGAATCATCGGGCGTGGTCGACCCAAAGGTATTAGAGTACATATCACGAAGTTTCAATGAGAGAGAGGCTTTCAGTCACACTGGCTTTATTTATAACTCCAGTGGACAAAGCATTCTTCTTCAATATGAGGTCGTCGACAAAAGAACGGGGACTCACCCTTTGAGCTTTGACTCGAAAAATGTGTTTTTTGTGGTAGTTTCCGTATCACTTGAAGCCTTTAACGAGATTAAGCATGACATCGAGTTTGACACGCACAGCGTGATTACTTTCGCCGACAAACCCATTTATCTTGATATTCCTCTCGCTCAAACCATTGAGCTGCTGCCGCACTTTTATGCCGTGCTTTCTCCTGCCGAATATTTAATGTGGAATAAAGTCGATAAAGTGTGGCTAGAACTTGCTTTCTCCTTTGGCGTAGCGGCGTTTTTCACTATCACATTAATCATTTTGGTGTTGTACCGCTATGTGTTGCGCCCTGTTTCTCGCCTTGATAAGCAGCTGAACGAACTTGAATCTAATCAACGTGACAATATTGAAAAGCTAGAAACAAACGATGAAATAGGACGCCTCTCTGCACGCTTTTTTGATATGTATGAGGAACTTAATGTCATCTATAAAAAGACAAAACGCCTAGCTGAAACGGATCACCTGACGCAACTCGCCAATCGCCATCGTTTTCATGAGCTTGCCACTCGTGAACTTATCTCCCCTTCGCAGTTTCTGTGGGTTGTTTACGTCGATCTTGATAACTTTAAATACGTGAATGATAAATACGGGCATGAATTGGGAGATAACTTATTAAAAGTGTTCTCATCACACATCAAGAATGCCTGTCAAAAGTTCTCGCACGATTACAACAGCCCCTGCTTTGCCGCCAGGTTATCTGGTGACGAATTTGCAATTTTGCTGAGCTCAAATCAAGAGGTAAAACGCTTGCCTGATTTGCTTGCATCAGAGTTACTAAAACCAATTAGTAATCTCAGTTCATCTTGGAGTAATTCATTTCCCGTTACGGCAAGCGTAGGTATTGCACAATATCCTCAAGACGGTACTGACATCGCGAAGTTACTCTCCAGTGCCGATGCGGCTATGTATCAAGCAAAACGGGCAGGGAAAAATCAATACGCCTATTATTCAGCCGCTCTCAATATTGAGTCTCAAAGACGAAGTCAGCTTGAACGTGCGCTCCGAAAAAGCAATGTAGAGGAAGAATTCCACCTTGTTTTTCAACCCTATATGAACAATCGAAGCAACGAAATTGAGGGGTTGGAAGTCTTGTTGCGCTGGGAAGCCGAAGGTATCGGCCCTATCCCCCCAAAGGAGTTTATTCCAATTGCAGAGCAAGCCGGATTATTTGATAAAATTGACCGCTGGGTTTTCGCCAATGCAACGGCGGAATACCATCAATTAAGGAATATTTTCGGTAAGGATATTGTTCTTTCGGTCAATCTTTCATCAGCAGAGCTAAACTCGATAGAAATGGCAAACTACATCCATGAACAAGCGACACTGCACAGTGTTAAACCAGAATGTATTGAGATAGAAATAACCGAAACCTTTGCCGCAGAACAACAAGGCACGGCTCTACTTGATGAGCTATCAAAACGTGGCTACCGTCTTGCAATTGATGACTTTGGTTCTGGTTACACATCGTTAACTCAGCTCGTTCAGTATCCGGTTCAAAAAATCAAATTTGATCGAGAGTTCCTCGTTACATTGATGAACACCAATAACGGCCATGTGATCAAACCTATTATTGAGCTATGCCATGCCCAAAATAAAACGGTTACAGCAGAAGGTATTGAACACAATATGATGCATGAATGGCTATCGGCATACCGCTGCGACTATATGCAAGGCTATTTATTTGGCAAACCAATGACTAAAGAACAATTGAGCTTGTGGTGGCAATCGGCAAATGACGACAGTCGATTTGATGCGTCCATGGTCAGCTCAATTAGGGTTTCAAGAACATAAGTTAAGGGGAGAAGTACAGCAGTCACAACTGTGGCGGCTGTATTTAGTTGTATATGAGCTTCATTGATAGATGCTCAGCTTTTGTTCCCCCATACCTATATCTATGACTTTAGTCGAGTAAATCACTATTTATTCGTTTTTAAACCAGCACTTCCTTGAAATCCAAACCGGTCAAATTCAGCGCTTTGACGCTATCGTACAAGCCACCTTTTTTGTCCGTGCAAAACGTTCTGAGCCCAGCACCTTTTACTCTGAACAAGTCAGATTCATTAACGGCTTCTCTATTCAAAACGAGTTTCTTAAACGGTCTAGCACGACTTAGCTTACCATGACGAAGATTATACTCGGTAGCAGAGGTATCAATGGCATCAATTTGAGTGACAATGTTTAATGCTCGCCAAGGCTTTCCTTGTAGATTTAATGGTAAAAATTCGACATTCTCGCTCAACACATCGAGCTTATCCGCAATAGAAGCGGATACAGCAAGAGTAAAAGATCCCCATGCTGCAATATCAGGCCTGGGTAATGGCTTTTCACCCTTAACGTCTAACCATTCAATATCAATACTTTTCCAACTGGCTTTAACAGACTCTCCATAGAGTTGGATAGGTTTGCTTGCCGTTACTTGAAGAGACATTTCCAATGGCGACTCTTGCAACATTGCAAAATCATTAACATTGGGAGTGACAATAAACACTTTATTAAATGCTGTCATAACCGTCCTTAAATAAATTTGAGCGCTTTTCTTAATGAGACGAGCGCTTTCACACCAAACCAAACCAAACATAATAGATAGAGTTTACTTTCATGTTCAAAAATTTAATGAATTAATATCTGGCGTTCTTATCTTTTAATTTCTAAGTTTTATTATTTATATATTTTAATCCACACGATAGAATTATTTTTTCAATTTTTACTATGTACCCTTCCTTATGTAATCGAATAAATTAGAGAATAAACAATAGCACGCATCACTTCACTTTTGTCGAGCTCATCACTCTCACTTAAACGATACATTCACAAGTTCAATTTTTGTACGACTTAGACTTAGCTTTGTCAATCGTGAATTAAAAACAACCGATTCACCGTTGTTTTACTGCCTTTTCTTACCACCCTGTTGTTTATTCATACATTATAAATGCATTTATACACATAACGATTCGGCGTTACGATTTGTTACGAGTTAAATCACAAACTTTTGAGGTATTGGATAAAGCGTAGAAAAAGAAAACACATTGAAATAAAAAGAGTTTCTAAAGTACGAAAAATAAAACGCCGTTTTTATAAATTAGCAACTTCACAAATATCCTTAAACACAGTTTTATTAATTACATATATCAGATATTATTTACGCCGAAGTTTATAGAAACCATCGTTAAACTTCATATTTTATATAAGTTTCAATTAGTTAGTTTTTAACTCGAAAACTTATCGTCAACCCAATATCAAGCACCTAAGCGTGCAATAAGAAACATTGGGAATAGAATTATATTGATGTGCATGTTGTTTTAACGAATGCATGAAGCAATCGGTAAATTTGTAACACCATAGAGTTTTATTTAGCCAAGATGAAAAAGTTAATTTTATTATTTACATGTGCGCTGTTGTCTGTCTCACCTTTTGCTTTTGCAAAACAATCAGATAACGAACCCAGGGATCATTTACGACCAAAGCAAGCTGAACATGTGTTTAAACAAGCCAAGCTAGATGGCATAGTAGACTTTAAGTTGTTCAGTGACGCTTACATCGCTTATCAGAAGACACCCGATAGAAAGAAGTCGGTACTAACGATCATCGACTATAGTAAACCATCAACTGAAAAGCGTTTTTATGTGGTTGATTTAGATAAAAAGAAGCTAATCTACAATACGTATGTTTCTCACGGCGTGAACAGCGGAAAGAAAACAGCGACACAGTTTTCAAATGTCGTGAACTCGCGAAAAACATCATTGGGCACTTTTTTGACTGATACCACTTACTACGGCTCAAATGGCTATTCACTTCGATTAGATGGGCTAAGCTCTGGATTAAACGACAAAGCTCGCGAGCGTTACATTGTCGTGCACGGCGCCGATTACGCAAACCCTTCCTTCATCAAGAAGAATGGATACCTCGGACGCAGTTGGGGTTGCCCTGCTTTGCCAGAGAAGTTGTCTCGCGAGATCATTGACACCATAAAAGGCGGCAGCGTTATTTACGCAAGCGCATAATATCGATGCGACACATATGGGGAAGAAAAAGAAGATTCTATTTCTTCCCTAGTAATAATCCTGTTAGCTTAATCGTCCTGTGCAACGACTCTCTTTCCATTTTCGCTTACTCGAAAGCGAAAATTATTGTGTTATTCGCTGATATACCTAAGTGCGATCAGAAAACTCTGTTCATCCCCCTTCCATCTCGTTAGTATACGCTGAGTTGATCAGACACTGGCTTTCATCGTTATCATAGTGCCACTAAGATTCCTTAATCATGGTGGGTAACTGTGGCTTTATATGTTTAGGGTTACTTCTTGCGTTATCTACACCGTATATTATTGATGCTTTCTTTGTCCCTGCTCTCAGGGCTCATCACAGCTTCATATGCGCATGAGTGGCACCACACCAAACATTACACTTCCGAGCGCCTACTTAAACTCTCTCAACAAGACGATTTTGAGCTAGCACACACTGATTTTCATGCCTCAGCTTCTCTGAGCTCTTGGGGTTCAGAAAGTTACTACCTACATATAAAGCGCGAGTTGTTCGGGCTTGTCTCCTGTCGCCGAACATCAGCTACTGATGGCGTTTTATCATCAGATTTTACTCCTGATTATTTTTTACTTATTGCTTTCTCTTCTCCACCACTACTGGAGTTGGCAAAACAAGCATCTCGCTTACCTCTAGACAGTTATGGCGGACTCATGAGTCAACGCTCTCTTTATCGCCTCTCAGGAAGAAAGGAAGCGAACTTAATGTACGTCTTTACTCATGGTCGCAACGCCTTCTCTGTTGTTTAACTTTTTATGACATACAGAGAACACGAAAATGTAACGATAAGAGCCAATATGCTCATTGTTACTAGAACCAATTTGAGGTCCATATAATGACAAGAATCGCTACAACCATCGCACTAGCATTACTATTTTCAGCGGGCTCAACCTTTGCAAACACAGAAACTAAGCCAGAAGAAATGAGTAACGACACTCTGTTAGAGTGTGCCAACGTTGCTAACGCACGTATTGCAGTTCCGGAACACAGAGCGATGTTCAGACACTACTTAATGTCTGAGAGAGACTACAGCTTTGACCAGCTATCGTCTGCCGAACTTGAATTTAAAGCAGCAGATAAGAATGAGTCTGAAGTAGAGAACATCTACAAGTCTCAGTGCAAAGAAGTTGGCGAATACCTATATAGCATTGGCTATTAAATTCGAAACCCTAACGACACTCAAAAAGAAAGGCGCATACATTGCGCCTTTCTTTTTACTGACAAAAACCTGTCGATTAGATGTCTAATCTGCATACAAGCTTAAAAGTGCAAATCAAGTAAACTTACTGAGAAAACTCAGACACATCCTTGGGTTTACAGAGCGCTCGACGTGCTTTAACAAACAAGAAACTAAGCACTCCAATCACAAGAGTAATTATTGGTGCCGCCATTAATAGCATTGTGATTGCTTTGCTCATATTTTCCGGTAGCAAAGGAAGTAATGAACCAAAACCGCATAATATCAGCGTCCATAAAATCGCACTCAGCCACGCAAAGTAATGGAATTTACTAATACGTTTCACTCGCAACCCCATCATTAATGGCAATAGGGAACGAACAACCGGAATAAACCGCGCGCACAAAAGCGCAATCAATCCATGTTTACTGAGTAACACGTCGACCTGTTCCAAACGCTTTTGAGGAACCGCACTCACCCAGCCTTGGACCTTAGGTAAGCGATTTAGCCACTTGCCTTGTAAATAAGCCGCCCAACTTCCCAACCCCGCACTAACAGCTATCACCAACATGATCATAATTGGGTCAAGGACGCCAACCGCCGCCAGCGTACCGGATAATACGACGACACTGTCGCATGGGAAAGGTGCAGCAGGAATAAAACCACTTTCCAAAAAGATAATCACTGCAACAACAAAATAAACCAAACCTGCACTGCCTGGCGCCATTAACGCCGTGAAATCTTGATGCCAAAAAGCACTCAAGACCTGAATGATCGAATCAAACATAAACCGCTCCTAAGCATAATTAACCAAAAAGTTGCAAAAACATGGAATGTGTTAGCGAGCATGTATAAAGCGGTATATGAAATTCGATTCTTTTCTCACTCCGATTCTGTATTTAAAGTGAGTAAAAACACTTTCAATACAACAACCTAAAGCCTCATTGCCGATGCGTTTTAGCCGCTTCATCGAGTAAATTGCCGAACGATGCGCCCACCATGCTACATCAAGCATTTCAAACCATTCGGGTTCTACATCGTCGTTCGAGCTCATTTCCTTAGCATGGCTAACCCTCAATCTATTCCGGCTGTTTAAACTCGGATAGTCTTGTTGTACTGGAGAGATAGGATGTTCTGAAAAGTGCTTCGACTTAGCGTCAACAGCAATATTCTGGTTATGAAAGGAAAGAAAATTTGGGTGTGAGTACGGCAGGCTCATGCTCGGAGCCAACAAGCAGAAAAGTAGTCCGAGTAAAGCAATCAGAGTCGTACGCACAAAGGTAACCAGAACCAAAATGATAAGTTCTTTTAACCCTGTGCGTAACTATTGGCAATTAGTATTCTTAATCGTTAAGAATACTAATTATTTTTCACCGTAAGGGTAGCTTTCAAACATCTTCGCGATTTCTTCTTGGATGAGAGATTCTCGTTTCTCAGAGCTCATTGACTCAGACAGTTTACGACTTGAAACGCCTTTCCAAACGACTTGATTAGCCTTTGCATCAACCAGTTCAACCACCAACTTCCCATACTTACGTTCTTTATATCTTTCTGGGCTTGAAGTGATCACACCAAAGCTATTCCAGCCATAGCCAAAGCTCACCGACGATCCTGAAGAAACAAGCTCGGATTCTTCTACGATATCATGATGTACGTAAAGGTCACCGCCACTATTTACCTTAATTAAACCCTTACCCTCAAGCTGTTCAGCAAGCCCTTGCTCAATACGTCGACCATCAATACTGGTAGGAGCTTCCGCCTGAGCACCGAAGTCAAACGTTCTGTAAGCTGAAAAGTCGGCTTGTTTATCTACATCGGTTGTAACGGTAGTACAAGCAGATACCAGCATCACCACCAGCCCTAATATCAAACCTCTCATCATGTTAAATCTCCTTTGGTTAAGCTGACTGTTTCAGCAGAATTACCCTGTGTTATACATACGCATCAACAGTAAAAAGTAATCATTTCAATATCTAGTCTTGACCATGAAACGTGACTGTTCAATAAACGAGATTAACCTTTACACAGAAAATCTTGAATATCATCAACATCTAAACACCTAAGAATTCGGTGTTTACGACCTAATTGGAAGCCCCTAGGCTTAGTAGCGGAATCGCGAGTGCCACAAAAAACCAGAGACAATGAACACTTTAACATCAGTCCGCTACTTTTTTAGGCAACTGACAAACATTTGATGAGAAAAGACTTTTCTTTTTCGTCCAGTGTGGCATATTAACTGAGTCCTATCGATGCGCGGGCATCGTATAATGGCTATTACCTCAGCCTTCCAAGCTGATGATGCGGGTTCGATTCCCGCTGCCCGCTCCAATCTCTTTATCTCAATTTACTCATAAAAATCCGATGGCGGAGCGAACAAACGGCGGCAGCGTTGTTTCCATGATAAGTTTGGTCGAGTTACGTCATAAAACATGTCTTTCCATTCTGCAAACGTCACGCGGATGGGATTAAAGCTGTTTACAGGTTTAGAAACCCCATACCGAACCGTTTCCACCTCTGGTTCAAACGTTCCGAACATTCGATCCCAAATAATTAATACACCCGCATAATTTTTGTCGATGTACTGACGGTTCACACCATGATGAACGCGATGATGAGACGGCGTGTTAAATACCCACTCTAGTGGCCCGAGCGAACGAATTGATTGGGTGTGAACAAAAAACTGTAAGCCCAGATTAAACAACACAACGAAGACAACCCATTTTGGCTCAAAACCAATAATCACCAAGGGCAACCAAAAAATCCACATCCCCGCTAGCGGATACATTAAACTTTGACGAAAGGCGGTACTGAAGTTCATTCTTTCCGAACTGTGATGAACAACGTGCGCGGCCCACATCCAACGAATACGATGGCTAGCCCGATGAAACCAGTAATAGAAAAAATCTTGCAGGACAACAAGTAAAAGAAAAGCTGAGACGCTCATTTCGATATCAAACAAACGCCAATCGAACCACCACAAATACAACTGAGCAATCAGTAAACCCGTGAGTATGTCTGTCGCTTGGTGTAAGCCCGCAAGAACAAAATTACACGCTACTTCAGGGAAGTAATACGTCGCGCTTTCAGGCAAGCGTCCCCTTCTTTGTCCGAACCAATATTCGGCAAGCATGCAGAAAAAGAAAACTGGAGCCAGAATCATCAGAAGTAATTCTGGGCGGTCCATCAACTGCGTCCAATCCATTGTGTTTCTACCATTTTGCATAGTGATCTTCAGTAAGACCCATAACTTCTTCTAACTGATGTTTGATGCCATTTCCATCGATAATATAGCCAGAGAAATAACCGATGTACTGACGAAAGTTACTTTTGAGAAGCCAAAAATTTTTCTTCTCTGAGCGTCGATTCAAAGGCGTGAACTGTAAGTTAACTCGTTTATCTTCCGACGTAATATGCCACTTTTGCCCTTCATCACTTCGTGAAAACTGAAACTGCACAGGTTGCAAAAAGTGACGCTGACCATTAATCCACAATACATTTTCGCAATAGCCAGTTTCATTAACGCCAGCTGCCAAGTTCAACCCCAGACGCCTGTCATCCTCAAAGCAATTGATACTCGCCCAGCGCCAACTTGTTTCTCGCCGCATGTACCCAGCGGAAAAATCGTAACCAGCAGCCACCTCTGAAAGATCTTGCTCTTTTCCTAATATGAACAAGTTACCGTCTACTGCTAACGCATTGTGCTTCTGAGTATATGTCCAACCCGCATAACCTGTTGGCGTACACAACATTAATGGCAAACTCATATTTTCTGGACGTAAATAGAGATCCGCATTGACTGACTCTGTCACAAAGTGGACGTGCCAAATACCATCCTTAATAGAAAACTGAACTCTTTTGTTAGCAAGATGGGCAAGACTGCGCCAACTGGAAGGCTGAGTTTGATAACCTATATTAAAAGGTTTCAACCATTGTTGCTCAATCAACTTATTCTTTTTAATATCAAACAGGTAGCAAAAGCCGGATGCTAAATACCGTATATCAGCAATCGCTACTCCAATGACGTAATCAGGTGTGACCAAATTGACGAACTGAAACTGCTTATAATCGCGGTAACGGCGCCACTTAGACACTGGCTTATCCATCTCATCGAGGTAAGTAAATTTATCTAGCTGTAACGATGTTGGAATTCCATCAAGGTGGCCAAACGCTGGTAGACCATTCTGCTGAATAAACGAGTTCAGAACCTTAAGCTCATCCATATAGTTGTCTTTTCACAAGTTATTACACACAAACTTTAACATGACGTTAACATAAACAATTTGCGTAACTGCACAACAACATCGACTAAAGTGATTTCTGCTTGTTATATGTGAAACTGATCACTCAACCACCCGCTTACTTAGCTCGCCCTACCTATCTCAACCAACACTGCCTGGGTTAGAAGCTGCACATTCTCATCCGCAGGAAAGACCACTACAACCATTGAATCTTGGTCAAAATCACTATTTAATGGAAATACATTCATATAAACTGATTGCTTATTCACATCAAGGAAGAAACCTATGTCATACATACACGATACTATTGTTGCGTTGCAACACAGTAGCCCTGCGCAAAAAGAATTTTACCAAGCGGTAGAAGAAGTATTAACTTCTCTCGCGCCGGTAATAGAAGGCAATAATAAATATAAGGAACAAGCGATTATCCAGAGGATCGTCGAGCCAGAACGTCAAATCATGTTTCGAGTTCCTTGGGTTGATGATGCTGGAAATGTACAAGTAAACAAAGGTTATCGAGTTGAATTCAACTCTGCTTTGGGGCCGTACAAAGGAGGATTGAGATTCCATCACTCAGTCAATGCGAGCATCATAAAATTTCTCGGCTTTGAGCAAATTTTTAAAAACGCACTGACTGGCCTTCCTATCGGTGGCGGCAAAGGCGGTTCAAACTTCGATCCTAAAGGAAAATCCGACGGCGAGATCATGCGATTTTGCCAATCATTTATGAACGAGTTGTACCGTCACATCGGTCCTGCCACCGATGTACCCGCAGGCGATATCGGCGTCGGGGCGCGCGAAATTGGCTATATGTTTGGTCAATACAAACGATTGACGGGTCGCTACGAAGGTGTGCTTACAGGCAAGAGTCTTCTTTGGGGTGGCTCACTCGCCAGAAAAGAAGCGACAGGATATGGCGCCGTCTATTTTGCAGAATGCATGCTCAACGACCGCAACGATTCATTGAAGGGGAAAACTTGCCTCGTTTCTGGTGCTGGCAACGTGGCTATCTACGCCATTGAAAAACTGTACCATATGGGAGCAACGCCGGTTACATGCAGCGACTCTCGAGGTACGATCTATCATGAGCACGGTATTGATCTTAAGCTCCTCAAACAACTGAAAGAAGTGAAAAGAGCAAGCTTAGAAGAATATTTAGAAACTTACCCTGAAGCAGAATACACACCAGAGAGCGACTATCCTAATGAAGGACATGCTGTTTGGCGATATCAGGCTGATGCTGCCTTCCCTTGTGCGACTCAAAATGAATTAACGTCAGACGACGCACTGGCTCTTATCGAAAACGGATGTATTTTGATTAGTGAAGGGGCGAACATGCCAACCACCCGTGATGCTGCCAATATTATCGTGGACTCAGACATAGCTTATGGGCCTGCCAAAGCAGCCAATGCAGGCGGTGTTGCAACCAGTCAACTTGAAATGGCGCAAAACGCCAGCATGCAAAACTGGACGTTTGAACAAGTGGATAGTCAGTTGCAAACCATCATGAAAAATATTTTCATCAATGCAAACGAAACCAGTAAAGAGTTTGGCCAACCTGGAAATTTAGTTTTAGGCGCCAACATTGCAGGCTTTAGAAAAGTCGCTGATGCAATGATTGAGCAAGGTGTCGTCTAGATGAACGAGCCAGCAGGATGACTGCTGGCTTAATATAACTCTGTAATAGGCCGCGCTTTTGATAAAGAGCCTCACTTAATTCGCAATAAGCGTTGTCACTTCTGTTTTAACGGAGTTGGCGATAAAGCAATTCTCATGGGCCATGTGGTGCAGTTTTTCTAATTGAGATGGTGTCGGTTGTTTTTCACCTGAAAATGTTACCTTAGGGTTTAAAGTTACCTTTGATACCCACTCTTTTCCGTTTTCGCCTTTTTCAAGCTCCCCCACCGCTTCATCGAAGTAACTGTCCACAACGTAACGTCGCTTTGCTGCAATAGACAGGAAAACGAGCATATGACAACTAGAAAGTGCCGCGACAAACGCTTCTTCTGGATCAACGTTTTCTTCTACGGATAGTGGTAATGGTACTACGTGGGGAGATGGAGATGCTGGGACTTGCAACCCTCCATCAAATTGCCAAATGTGTGCCCTACTATACTTATTATCACTAAACTCTTCGCCAGCTTTACGATGCCATTTGATTAAAGCGGAATGCTTACTCATTCTAACTCCCTGATTTTCCGACGACGAATCAACACTATCCGTCCTTGCCACAGTAAACCACAACAAAATGAGTTAAGGAAAGCATCGCACTCACAGGGACTATAAAATCTGTTGAGGATCGGCATTGTTCTTCTGGATATCATCCAAAAGTCTATGAGACTGATGGATGTTGACCTGTAACCGATTGATCAGCATCTGCAACTGCTCAATCTCGGGAATTTGGTTGGCTTTAAGTTGAGTTTCCAGGGCCTCCGTTTGGCTCGCCAAAATAGGTAAACTTAGGTTCAGTGCCATCCCTTTCGTTTTGTGCAACGTCAGCGCTAATGAAGCAAAGTCTTCAGCCATAAAGTATTCAATAAGCTCATCAACAGATGTCTCAAAATCGACAATAATGCTTTTTAGCAGCTCGTCGAGCGCTTCTGGCTCATCTCGTAAAGAAGTAAACATGCCTGAGCGGGAGAGTTCTTCCTCTGTTAACCTTAAGTTCTCGATTGGCTTACGTTGCAACTGAAGCACATTGCTGTCACTCGTTAGTGGCGGATTCTGTTTCGGTTCGAGTCTGGCGGCAAACTGTTTGAGAGCGTCTGAAAAGCTCTCATGCTGTAGCGGTTTTGTAAGCACATGGTCTGCTCCTGCTTCAATAAAGCTATCATGGGCTTCACGAAATACGTCTGCCGTGTACGCAAAGAGTAACGTCTTGATACCTAACTCTTGTCGGATAACGCGTGTCGCCTCAACACCATTCATCTCGGGCATGTGGTTGTCCATCAAGATCAGGTCGTACTCGTTCTCTTTCGCCTTTTTAACCGCGATTAATCCATTTTCTGCAACATCCACTTCATGCCCGAGCTTTTCGCAAAACCCTTTTGCAACAATTGCATTCACACGGTTATCATCAGCAAGTAGTATCTTTAAATGGTGTGATTTTGCGCGAGGTTTCGGTGCTTCTTGCTGCTTTTTCGGAGCAGATTCTACCCAAGGAATCGGCAACTCAACGATAAATTGACTTCCAACGCCTTCTATACTCTTGAGAGTAATATGGCCACCCATCAAATCGGTTAGTTTTTTGACGATGGCTAACCCAAGACCTGTTCCGCCGAACCTTCGAGTCGTTGATGAGTCTGCTTGCTCAAACGAGTTAAAAATATGCTCGTGCTTGTCTGGCGCAATACCAATACCGGTGTCGCTCACGCGCATGACCAACAACTGATTCGATTCATCTAACTCGGTTCTAACCAGCACATGCCCTTCATTGGTAAACTTCACCGCGTTACCGGCGAGATTAAATAAGATCTGTCGTAAACGCGCACAATCCCCAGTAAATTCAGTATATTCAGAAACCTCGTTTTCCAAGATTAACTCGATATTTTTTTCATCAACAAGTGGTTTTATTGCGCTACACACCGGAGAAAGCACTTGATCGAGCTTAAACTTAGCTTGCTCAAATTCCAGTTTGTTTTCTTCAACTTTAGAAAAATCCAAAATATCGTTGAGGATAGTCATCAGATGCTGGCCAGAGTCAAGAATAACCCTAATGTGCTCTTTCGTCGTCGGCTCTTTGGTCTCTTCTGCAATCATTTGAGAAAGCCCTAGTACACCATTCATCGGCGTTCTTAGTTCGTGACTCATTGCAGCGAGAAAATTTGATTTCGCTTTTGCCGCTCGCTCGGCTTTGTTTCTCGCCTCTTCAATTTCAAGGTTCAACTGTTTTAAGTTATGCATTCGGTGATGTGACTGATAAACAAACGCGCTAACTAGAAACATCACCGCGATAAATACAAACAACCACGTAAAACGCGCCTCACTTTGAACAATATTGAGTAACCGATGCTCTGAGCTTTCGACAAACTCAATATAAGTGTGATCAAGCAATTCATTCGTCAGCAATTCAATTCTTTTATCACTCGTTTGAAGCCGTTTAAGGAAGTTCGCTTCCTTTTCACTCTCAACTTCAGTTTGTGTTAGAAGCAACTGGTTGAGAAATTCAAAATAACGACTGCCACCCAATGATTGACCGCTATCGATAGAAACATCTTGCTGATACAAATTGAACAACATGAGTAATGCATACCGATTTTCTACCTGAACACCAATTAACATATCAAGCTTCAACGTTGTTTGAAGCACTCGCTCCTTAAACTGTTCAAGCGTATCCCTAACTTTTATACGATTGGGGGTCACGGGAAACCAAACTGATGCCTTTGATGATTCCAACAGTGCCTGTGCTGCGATTTCTATCTCTACTAAAGATGTTGTTAACTCATAGTTTTTCCTATCTTCAACGGCATATCGGTTCACGATAACATCACGCTCTTCAATCAATTCATGTCCGATATTCATTAGCTCTGCATGAAATTCTTGAGCGTTTTTTGAGTTCATATACGACATATACGCCAGTGTGCAGCACGCCAGTATCCCAATAAAAAAGCACAAATTGATCAGTTTGAATTTATTCATTTTCCAACACCTCTAAAATTATGGGTCTAGGTGCTGTCAACGACTGCAAGAATGCTTCAATGTCCGCGACATTCTCATCGTTCATCGTTATACCGAGCTGGGTTTTAGCCATGATTTGTATCGCGTCGGATAACTTATCGACTTGCCCATTATGAAAATAAGGACTCGTTAGCGCGACATTGCGTAAACTGGCTACTCTAAAATAGAATCGCTCTTCATCTTCTATCGTAACGAGTTGCCTGCCCGAGTCCTCTACTACTGGCTTATCCTTGAAATAGGCGAACCTTTGGATCATCGCTCCGCCGATATTTTTGCCCTGATGACACTGCACACAACCTGAAGTCTGAAATGTTTTCCAACCTCTGATTTGCTGTTCACTCAGTACATGCGTGTAACCCAATAAGTAAGCATCGAATGGTGCGCCAGGCGTCTGCAGCCCTTCAACAAACTCCACAATAGCGGACTTGATATTATGAACGTTAATCGGCAATTCATCGTCACGATTAAATAGCGCTTGATAATGTTCACTCTCCTTTACATATTGCTCTATCGTTTGCCAGTTTGAGTCCATTTCCATTGGATTATGGATTGGACCATCAATCTGAGCCATCAAGGTGTTTTCCGTACCATCCCATAAAAAACGATAATTTAACGCTGCATTAAACACTGTTATAGAATTTCTAATTCCATCACCTTTCACCCCCGTAGAGACTGGTGTATTTTCAGCTCCATTGGTTTGCAGATTGTGGCATGTCGCGCAGCTGACATTACCATTTGACGATAATTGAGGATCGCGGAAGAGATGCCAGCCAATTCTCGCTAGCTTAATATCCACATTAGGATCACCCTGTATGGGCTGAACTAGGGAGATATCACCTAACATCTTCGCGTTTCTTGCGGTTGTTGTTTGGCTCAAAATGAGTGTTACAACAGCTAGTGCGATTGCGCTGAATTGCCTCATCAACTACATACCTTAAACTTGTCATTGATATGAATTTAGTTGCACTTTGGCGTTTTTTCCACCGACAGGAAGTTGAAAAAACGAGTTAAGTATTGCTTTGTTTAAGGCTTTGGTTGAAGAGGGAGTAATAAGGCGAATAGGAAGAAACCTATCGCCTTATGAGTAGCTAACGTATTGAAATCTGAGTTTAGTGTAGAAAAGCCAAAAACCGTTGAAACCAAGTCACCTCTCCATACGAGATCAGATCGAAAATAGTAAAGAATACGGCACAGATAACGGCCAACTTAATCAAACGCTGAACAATAAACATAAACGTCACAATTACCAATAATTTGCTTTAGTTTACTATCTCACACAGCGTTTATATATAAAAAAGTAGTCTCCTAATTAGCCTCGGCAACTTATTCATTAGAACCTATACTCAAGCATCTCTAAGTTATTTGGATATACTTGAATTAGGATTTCAAAAAGTCCCTGTGACCACACAAGGAGGACTGCATGAAACGACTATGGATATGGTTCTTACCTTTACTCTTGATTGCCAGTCAAGCACTGGCGAATACCGTTTGGATTGTTCCTGTCAAAGGCGCTATAGGGCCTGCTACTAGTGACTATTTATCTCGAGAAATAGAAGTAGCTCAACTAAACGGTGTCAGTTTAGTGATCTTACAGATGGACACACCAGGCGGCTTAGATAGCGCAATGCGAGATATTATTCACGCGATTACCACCTCCTCGACTCCCATTGCGACTTGGGTCGGCCCATCTGGTTCTAGAGCCGCCAGTGCCGGAACATACATCTTGCTCGCCAGCCACGTTGCCGCAATGGCTGAAGCCACCAACCTTGGCGCGGCAACGCCCGTCGCGTTAGGTGGTGCGCCTCAACCTCCTTCATCGGATGATGGCAAAGATCAAAACGCGGAAGAAACGCCAGAAGGAACCAACGAAAGCTCAGAGAAAGTTCCCGCTAAAACCGCAATGGAGAAAAAGGTAATTAACGACGCCAAAGCCTACATTAAAGGCTTAGCAAAACTTCATGGACGAAATGCAAAATGGGCAGAGAAAGCAGTAAGCGAGGCGGCGAGCTTGGATGCAACAGAAGCATTAGAATTAAACGTGATCGATTACATCGCCAATTCGCCAGAGGACTTAGTTAAAGCCATAGATGGGCAAACTGTTAAAGTAAACAATCGCACTGTGACATTGTCACTTGAAAATCCAACATGGGTTGAAAGAACGCCAGATTGGCGAGCAGAAATGTTAGCCGTTATCACCAATCCAAACGTTGCCTACATTCTAATGCTCATCGGCATCTACGGTTTACTTCTTGAATTTTACAACCCAGGAATTGGCTTACCCGGAGTGCTAGGTGGGATTTGTCTGCTTCTTGCCATGTACGCACTACAAATGATGCCCGTCAACTACGCAGGTCTTGGCCTGCTGTTACTCGGTATTGCACTAATGATAGCGGAAGCATTCAGTCCGAGCTTTGGTATTTTAGGGTTAGGCGGCGTTGTCGCCTTTGTACTCGGTTCGATATTTCTCATGGACAGTGAGTTACCAGGGTTCCAGATCGCCCTTCCTTTGATTTTTGGTATTGCCATATTTTCCGTGGCTCTAATCGTGCTGACCGTCGGCCTGCTGCTCAAAATTCGCGGCCGGCGTGTAACGACGGGTTTAGAGACTTACCCTGGGAAGGTCGCCGTGGTAAGCGATGACTTTATCGATGGCGAAGGACGCGTTCAACTCAACGGTGCTTTATGGCGAGCTAAAGCCAAAGACCATCAACAATTCAAACAAGGTGATCACGTCACCATTGTTAATGTTAAAGGGCTGACCTTAACTGTGATGCCTGATGACCGCCAAAATAAATAGGAGGCGCTTTATGATGCTCTATACCGTTGCGGTGATCGTGGTGCTGCTGTTCGCACTAGCGACCCAAATGTTCAAAGTTTTGAGAGAATACGAACGTGGGGTTGTGTTCTTTCTTGGTCGATTTCAAGAAGTCAAAGGACCTGGTTTGATCATCCTTATCCCATTTATTCAGCAAATGGTGAGGGTTGATTTACGTACTATCGTTTTGGATGTGCCGACACAAGATTTAATTACCAAAGATAACGTTTCTGTGCGCGTCAACGCGGTCGTTTATTTTCGCGTAGTCGATCCTCAAATGGCGATTAACAATATTGAAAGCTACAGCGATGCCACCAGCCAGTTAGCACAAACCACGCTGCGCTCGGTATTGGGTCAGCATGAACTCGATGAATTGCTATCAGAGCGAGAACGCCTCAATAAGGATTTACAATCCATTCTCGATCAACAGACTGATGACTGGGGAATCAAGATTGCTACGGTTGAAGTCAAACATGTTGATTTAAATGACAGCATGGTCAGAGCCCTAGCCCGTCAGGCAGAAGCAGAACGTAACCGTAGGGCGAAGATCATTCACGCTACTGGTGAGTTAGAGGCTTCAAATAAATTAAAAGAAGCAGCGCAAATGCTCAACGAAGCACCGAATGCACTGCAATTACGTTACATGCAGACACTCACTGAAATCACTACAGACAAAACATCCACTATTATTTTTCCAATGCCGATCAATCTTATCGAAGCTGTCAGTGATATCGCCGAAGCGGTGAAAAAGAATAAAGAGACACAAGATAAGTAAGATTCTGCCCCTAGGAAGTAACGACCACTCACGTTACTTCCTTATTTGGTACTCGCTTTAAGGATGTTCCCATCTTCTTTATCACATTCTTGTTTCATTACTTCTAAGCCCGTTTTAAAGCATGTTCGCCAAGCGGTTTCAACATCGGCATCATACCCGGAATCACACTGTCGAACCGTTTCTAACAAACTCTCAAGCCAAACATCAAAATCCTGCGGCTCTATACCAATATCTGCACTTGCATGCTTTTTCCCATACTTTTCCACCATTTTGTGCGCTTCGGTCGAGGTATCTGCCATCATAAAAAATACGATAGACCCTCTAAGCATTCTCACTTGTTGGTGCATGTCTATACCGTCAAACTTCTGTCTAAAGTTGGCACTTTTCGACCATAAATTTTTGTAGAACAAGTCGAAAAACTCCTGATCTGAAGTACAACGTTCATAGCTATCATTAAAAACTTCAATCACGTTCATGTTGCTTTCCCCTACGCCTTAATATGAGTTTAATTTAATATCAAATAAAAGCTTCCAAATAAGGACTTTTAAGTTTCAAACCGATCAACCCACATCGATTTTCAACAAAAAGTAAAAAGTGATTTAAATAAACACCCTCTTATCAATGAAAAAATATCCATTATCATGAACCCATATTCGAGGTACGCATGGTTGTCGATGCTAGTGCATCCTCATCTGTCATCACATAAAGAGGATATAAACGTGTCCCATCAAATCATTACCGATCTAAATAGCCGTTACACTGCAAAAAATATGATGAAACCAAGCGCGTTTCTCAAGAAGACATGGCGATAATCAGAGAAGCACTGCGCTTGTCAGCGTCTTCTATCAACTCACAACCATGGAAATTCATCGTTATTGAAAGTGATGAAGCGAAGCAACGTTTCCACAATACGTTTGCAAATATGCATCAGTTTAACCAACCACACGCGAAAGCCGCATCACATACGATTCTGTTTGCTTACGATCCTAAATTTACTAAAGAGAAATTTGCGAAGCGTGTGGATGCAGAAGTAACATCTGGCCACTTGCCAGCGGAGATGTACAACAACTTTATGGGTGCTTACGCTTTTGCCGATGCAAATACGGACGAAAATGGCTTCAACGGAAACTGGACAAAAGCACAAGTCTATTTGGCACTAGGCAACCTACTACACACATTGGCACGACTAGGCATTGATTCAACACCGATGGAAGGTGTCGATCCGGCTCTGATTGGAGAAGAGTTTAAAGAAGAGCTCGAGGGCCATATTTGTGAAGTTGCGCTGGCGATTGGCTACCATAAAGATGGAGAAGATTATAATCATGGTCTTCCAAAAGCGCGCCTTGCAATGGATGACGTAATTACGACTCTATAGTCGACCATTGTCTTAGCTTAGCGACTTAAATCATTGTTCAAACTAAAAAGAGCCGCACTAATGTGCGGCTCTTTTTTACTTGGTTCTGCGTCAACTTTACGCAACTTGCTCTGACTTAAAATTACCAAGCAATGCATCGTAAAGCTCATTGTCGCTTAACACACCAACCAGCTTATTATCTTCAACCATAAGCAGAGGCTGATTGCTGCGCTGTTTAAGTTCAATCGCTTCTCGCATACTGATTTCTGGACTAACCTGAACCAGAGAGTTTTCATTAACTTCGTCAAGGTTCGAAGAATCGCTCTTCCATTGAATCAACGATTTACCTTTATCCGCTAAACTTAACCCCTTGCTCTCTTGTATCACCCAAATATCTTTATCAGGGCAAATCAGAACACGCGTATCTTCGCGAACCAAATCGTCACGCATTAAGGAACGTCCCTTCAGCACATTTAATGGATTAGTGTGAGCAACAAAGTCCGCCACATAATCGTTTTCTGGAGCAAGAATGATCTGTTCTGGCTTGCCATGTTGAATCAGCTTTCCTGATTCCATAATGGCGATGTTGTTGCCGATTTTAAGCGCCTCATCCAAGTCGTGACTCACAAAAAGAATGGTTTTGTTTAGCTTTTCTTGAAGCAGAATCAATTCATCTTGAAGCTGAGCACGAATCAATGGATCAAGTGCTGAAAACGGTTCATCCATTAACAAGATATCAGTGTCCATCGCAAACGCTCGCGCTAGGCCAACACGCTGCTGCATACCACCAGAAAGCTCGTGCGGGAATTTGGTTTCCCACTCAGATAAACCGACCATTTCGAGCTGTTCACGCGCCTTTTTACGACGCTCCGCTTTACCAATGCCTTGCATCTCTAGACCAAACGCTACATTGTCTAACACCGTTAACCAAGGCATCAATGCAAACTTCTGAAACACCATGGACACGCGGTGCGTACGAAGGTGGCGCAGTTTCTGTTCGTCACAGTTAGAGAGCTCAACCATGTCGTCGCCGTCTTTAATTTTCAGAGAGCCACGAGAAATATCGTTCAATCCGTTAACCGTTCGCAGCAAACTTGATTTACCCGAGCCTGAAAGCCCCATCAAGACACAGATCTCACCCTGTTTCACGTTCAGCGAAACATTATCAACCCCAACCACTTGGCCAGTTTCATCAATGATTTCTTGTCGAGACTTCCCTTGATCTAGTAGTGCTAGCGCCTGTGCTTGTTGCTGACCAAAAACGACATCAAGATTTTTAATAGTAATAGCGTCCATGATTATGCCTCCTTCTGGTTTGGTGCTTTACACAAGCGATCAAGAATGATGGCAACGAGTACAATCGCTAAACCAGCTTCAAAACCTTGCGAGATGTTTACCGTATTCAGTGCGCGTACGACTGGTTTACCAAGTCCATCAGCACCAACAAGCGCCGCAATGACTACCATAGACAGAGACAACATAATGCACTGCGTAACGCCAGCCATAATACTTGGCAATGCCGCAGGTAACTCCACCTTAAACAGTAGCTTCATGCGGCTGGCACCAAATGCTTTACCCGCTTCAAGTAGCTCCTCCGGCACTTTAATAATGCCGAGGTACGTCAATCGAATGGGTGCTGCGATAGCGAAAATGATGGTCGAGATTAGACCTGGGACAATACCCAATCCAAACAGAACCAAGGTTGGAATTAGGTAAACGAATGTCGGGACGGTCTGCATTAAATCGAGTATTGGCCGCAACAAGGTGTATAACCAAGGACGGTGCGCCGCCATAATGCCCAACGGCACGCCAATTAATACGGAAATCGTTGTCGCTGCAAACACAAGGACAAAGGTTTCCAGCATTTCTTGCCAGTAACCAAGGTTGAGAATTGCGAGTAAGGCCAACACGATAAATACGACAAGAGGAATGCTGCGATGTAAGAACCAAGCAATTGCCGCCGTCATAATGATTGGCGCTGCAGGTGGCATCCATTTAAAAATGTCCACCACGAAAAGAATGATCGTTTCAAGTGTAATAGAGATTGCATCGAAAAAAACCGATGCATTGATGGTTAACCAATCGACGCCAGTTTCCATCCATTGGCCCAACGGTAGTTTGTTGTCCGTAATAAAATTCAAAATAAAACCTTTGTGTTAATGAAGCGGGCAAAACTGCCCACTTTTTAAAAAAAACGAGCTCAAATACTGCTTATTAAGCGTTTGTTTTTAAGTAGTTTGTAATAGCTGTTAGCGCATCTTGGCCATCTACCGTTTTCACGCCCTCTAGCCACGCTTCAATTTGCTCTTGGTTTGCATTCAACCATGCTTGCGCTGCTTTTGATGGCTTCTGTTTCTGGTTAAGAATCGCTTCCATCAGTTCATTTTCCATTTCTAGGTTAAACTCTAGATTTTTCACTAGCTGACCTACATTTGGACACTCAGCGAGGTAATTTTTACGTACGTTTGTGTAGACGTTCGCGCCGCCGTAGTTAGGACCGAAGAAGTCATCGCCACCCGCTAGATATTCCATTTCAACGTTACTATTCATTGGGTGCGGCGCCCAACCTAGGTACACAATCCATTGATTGCGGCGTGCGGCACGTGATACTTGAGACACCATGCCAGCTTCACTGGATTCAACTAGGCTGAAATCTTTTAGGCCGAATGCGTTGCTATCAATCATTGACTGAATTAAGCGGTTGCCATCGTTTCCTGGTTCAATGCCGTAAATGCGGTCTTTAAATTTGTCGGCATGTTTTACTAGGTCAGCGAAGTTGGTTACGCCTGCGTCATAAACGTATTTTGGAACCGCTAGCGTGTACTTTGCGCCAACGAGGTTCGCGCGTACGGTTTCAACAGTACCTGCATCACGGTATTTCGCGATATCACCTTCCATCGTTGGCATCCAGTTACCTAGGAAAATGTCGATATCGCCATTAGCCATAGAGGAGTAAGTTACAGGCACAGACAGAAGATCGGTCTTCGTTTTGTACCCCAACCCTTTAAGTAACTCTGATGTAACGGCAGTGGTCGCTGTGATGTCAGTCCAACCTACATCTGCGAAACGAACCGTTTCACATTGGTTGGCGTAAGCGCCTGTTGCTAAAGTACTTAGTGCAATTGTTGAGAAGATTTTTGTCATCTTAGACATGTTGAATTCCTTGTAATGATTACTGACTTTTTCATTTTATGAGATCGAATCGAGATCTCTTTTTGGCGGATGCATTCGTTGCATCTCTTGCCAGTCCGGTGCAATCCAAACTGGTACGTTGTTCGACGTTTCTAGGGCGTTATCCAAAATCATATCCGCGGCGCGTTCTGCCACCATAATCGTTGGCGCATTTAAATTACCGTTCGGAATGGTTGGGAAAATAGAAGAGTCCACCACACGCAAGCCTTGAATACCGCGTACTTGGCATCGCTCATTTAAGACGGCTAATGGGTCATTATCTGCGCCCATTTTGCAGGTACAAGATGGATGGTAAGCACTCTCGACGTTTTGCTTCACCCATTCATCAATCTGTTCATCCGTTGTGATGTTCAGACCGGGTTGGATCTCATCCCCACGAAACTCATCCATGGCTGGCTGATTGAGGATCTCGCGAGTAAGGCGAATACAATCACGCCAATCCTGCTTATCTTGTTCAGTGGAAATGTAGTTAAACTCAATCTTCGGCTTATCATTCGGATTCGCAGAGACAACTTCAACCGACCCGCGACTTTCTGGCTTGTTAGGTCCAACGTGCACTTGGAAACCATGACCATCAAAAGCAGCTTGCCCGTCATAGCGCATTGCCGCTGGCAAGAAGTGATATTGAATATTTGGCCACTTTAGTCCTTCACGAGAGCGGATAAACGCACACGATTCAAAGTGGTTAGTAGCACCAAGGCCTTTGCGAGTTAATATCCACTCAGTGCCAATCAAGCCCTTGCTCACCAAGCCTAATTTGCTGTTGAGCGTGATAGGTTGCTTACAGTGATATTGGAAGTACACTTCTAAGTGATCTTGCAGGTTTTTACCTACCCCTTCCAACGAGTGTTTCACCTCAATGCCCGCTTTTTCTAATACTGCCTTAGGGCCAATGCCTGAAAGCTGCAACAGCTGAACGGAGCCAACCGAACCCGCACTCGAAATCACTTCATTATTCGCAAAACATTGCTGAATTGAACCTGACTTTTCAAATTCAACGCCTACCGCTTTCTTACCTTCTGCACCAGTTTCTTCTAATAAAAATCGATGAACCGTCACCCTCTTCATTAGGGTGAAGTTTTTGCGTTTTTTAGCGCGGCTTAAGTATGCATTAGAGGTCGAGGCGCGTACGCCTTTGTCGACGGTCATATGCATTGGGCCAAAGCCCTCTTGCTGATAACCGTTGTAATCTTTTGTTTCTGGGTAGCCCGCTTCTTTGCCTGCATCAATAAAAGCTTGGTACAGTGGATTGAGCTTCATATCGTTGCCGTTACATGTGCCGACTGGACCGTGATCGCCCCGATATTCATCAGCACCACCAATCCAAGACTCTGCTTTACGGAAATAAGGCAAACACGACTGATAATTCCAGCCTTTCGCGCCTTCCTCTTCCCACTGGTCAAAGTCACAAGCGTGTCCGCGAACGTAAACCATGCCGTTGATAGATGAGCTACCGCCCAGAACTTTTCCGCGAGGACAATGAAGTTGGCGACCATCCAACCCTTGCTCTTCAACCGTCTCAAACTGCCACGCGTATTTTTCAGTGTTCATCGGGTAAGAAAGCGCTGTTGGCATTTGGATAAAAATACTTTTATCCGACCCACCCGCTTCGAGTAATAGGACCGAATTTTGACCACTTTCACTTAAGCGATCCGCTAACACACAGCCGGCCGAACCCGCACCGACGATGATGTAATCGTAGTGTTGTTGCATTTTTATTCTCCTAGGAGTTAATACTAATCACCCTAGATAAGTGAACGAAATTAGCGTAGGAAAAATGCTTGAGAACAAGGCGGAAATTTTGATAAGTAGTTAACCTACAATCAAAATTGACAACGTAGTTATCGAGCATTTTAACAAGCTAAAGTGGTCAGTTATCTACTATGAGTAGTATCATTTGTAAGGGCTTTCGAAGTCGCTTAGCTGAACCAGAACACTCTTCGTTTGTGTGTAATGTTTAAGGGTTTCGACTCCGTTTTCACGGCCAACACCTGATTGCTTGTAGCCGCCAACTGGCATTTCCGCAGGTGAGTCACCCCATGTGTTCACCCAACAAATACCCGCTTGAATTTGATGGATCACACGGTGCGCACGAGATAGGTTTTGAGTAAATACACCTGCCGCTAAGCCATAATCGGTGCCATTTGCACGCGCAATCACTTCCGACTCATCGCGGAATTTCAGAACTGACATTACCGGGCCAAAGATTTCTTGTTGAACGTGGCTCATGTCATCATCGCAATCGACAAATACGGTTGGAGCAACAAAGTTACCATTGGCTAGGCCATTGTCTGTTACTTTGTAGCCGCCAGTCAGTAACGTCGCGCCACTCGCTTTCGCGGCTTCAATCGCTCCTAAAACTTTCGATTCATGATCTTTAGAGATTAGCGCGCCAATCTGCGTGTTCTCATCAAGCGGATCGCCGACGACTAACAGCTCGGTTCGGGCTTTAAGTTGTGCGATAAAGTCGTCATAAATACCTTCATGGACAAATACGCGTGTACCGTGCGTACAAACTTCACCTTGGGTGTAGAAGTTCGCCACCATGGCCGCAGAAACGGCATCGTTTAACTTCGCATCATCAAAAATAATCAGTGGAGACTTACCACCAAGCTCCATCGTTACTTGTTTTAGTGTCTTAGCGCTGTCACTCATGACGACTTTACCGGTGCCTGACTCACCCGTGAATGACACTTTTGCGATATCAGGATGCGCCGTTAGCATCTGTCCTACTCGGTAATCCCCTTGCACGACATTAAATACGCCATCTGGCATGCCCGCTTCTGAATAAATTTCGGCGAGCTTAAGCGCCGTTAATGGTGTTTCTTCTGATGGCTTGAAGATCATTGCGTTGCCCGCAGCCAGTGCTGGCGCCGATTTCCACATCGCAATTTGAATTGGATAATTCCAAGCGCCAATACCCGCGCAAATGCCCAATGGCTCACGACGTGTATAGAAAAACTGATCGTCGCTGAGTGGCTGCTGTTCACCTTGTAGACTTGGAGCAAGGCCAGCGTAGTACTCAAGAACATCGGCACCTGTTGTGACATCAACCGCGATAGCTTCTTGAATGGGCTTACCAGTATCTGCCACTTCCAATGCAGCCAGCTCGTCATTACGCTCACGTAAAATGGCAACGGCTTTGTGTAAAATACGGCTGCGCTCAATCGCAGTCATCGCCGACCATGCAGCAAAACCTTTTTTTGCCGATTCAATCGCTGCTTGAAGATCGTCTTGGTTCGCTTGTTTAATGTTGGCCAATGGCTCACCATTCGCCGGATTGTAAGTGGTGAAGTGTTCATCTGAACACCCGTCGTACATCGCACCATTGATATAGTGTGCTTTCATTTCCATTTTGAAGACCTGTAACTATTATATTTTTTCAGAATAAAACGTAAGTTGTTTTTCGAGATAATCGTTGATGATGATTCTCGCTCTTTCTGCATCAATGCCTTGCGGGTTGAGCGTTCCGCGCAGCCAAATTCCATCAATAAGTGATGCAATACCATGAGCAACCAATTCAGCCTGCTCTGCATTTAATAATGCTTTGAGTTCTTTTCTTAGGTGGGACAATAGACGTCGTTCGTTGACACGCTGTAAACGCTTGAGCTGCTCGTCATGCATTGAGTACGACCAAAACGCCAGCCAAGTCTTAGCAACTTGGTTTTCTGCCTGATAGCCGACAAAGTTACCGTCAATGATGGCATTAATTCTTTGGTGATGAGCATCACTTGGCAGCTCACGTAACTTCTGTGTGATAGTGGACGAAAGCTGACGCAAGATTTCGCGCATCGTTTCCTCCAGCAATCCGTGCTTACCACCGAAATAGTGGTTGATAATCCCCGTTGATACACCGGCTTCTTTGCTGATTAACGAAATACTCGCCGCGTGTAAACCGACTCTATCAATCACTGACATTGTCGCTTTCACAAGCTGCGGTTTTCTGATTTCAGGCATCCCCACCTTTGGCATTTTGCGTCCCTGTTATTTTTAATTGAACGGTTAGTTAAATATAAAATGCCTGAAAATTAATTCGAACTCAAATTATTTTTAAAGAAAAATGTTAGTAAAAAAGGATGAAAAGTTGAGGGTGTACGAAAAATTGCTCGGCAAGAACTTGTCGGGATAACTAGATTTTAGTTTAAGAAAAAACAAATAAGACAAACAAAATCAAATATTTAACTATTAATCTATTTTTAAAACGATTATGAACGAGTTGATTTTTGAACAACAAAAATCTGTGCCACAAAAAATTTATATCGACCACTAATCATTTCACCTGTACACGGTTTATTTGTACAAAGAATAGACACACTAGTTTGTTATAGTTTTGTAGACACAAGTGGCATTCGCACTTTGAAGGTGAAGAAGGCAAAGAGAGAGGTTATATTGAACGCCATGAATATGCGATTCGATATCCTTAAGCCATTTTTAAGTAATATAGCCAAGTGACTTTAAGATGTTAGATTCAGCGTTTTATATTCGAAGCAAGGATCTCTAAGTCACTTGGCTATCAAAGTAAATGGGAGGGATAAGTTCAGATTCATCGTGCGATGAGCCTGAACTCTTGATTTCTGTTACGCTAGCGAGCGACCTTTCACGCAGTTGCGTCCGTTCGCTTTCGCTTGATAAAGCAATTTATCGGCCTGATCGCAAAGTGATTTAAAACTCATCTCATTATCTTCAGTGGTAACGACTCCAAAACTACAGGTCACTCTCACTTCTTCTTTCTGTTCCGTAACAAAGCCATGTAGGGATAAAGCGCTACGTAAACGTTCTGCAGTAATAAGGGCGTTTTTATGGTCTGTATTGGGCATAACAACAACAAACTCCCCACCAAAGCGAGCAACAATGTCGTTCTCACGTACAGTTTCCTCCAACACTTTGGCAACGCCCGTTAGTACGGTATCTCCAAACACATGCCCATAGGTATCATTTACCTGCTTGAAATAATCCACATCGATTAACGCTAAAGTTACTGGCCCCGATTGTGGTTTATTTGGCACCATTTTCTGTTTATCGAGTTTGCTATCTACCCATTTATTTAAAGCTAGATAACCGTACTTAACTTGCTCGACTTGCTCATAAACAAAGTGTTGTATCTTTTCTTGCTTAGATTGAGGTACCGGTTTCTCTTTTCGCTCACGCCTCACTTCTACTGGCTTAGTGAACCAGTCCTCTAAAAAACGGCGATTGAACAACCCTGTCAATGTGTCTGTCTTTGCGAGGCGACGCATTCTCAAACGCGAGCGATTGACGACGAGAAATACTACCGCCATCAAAAATAGAACACCGATGAGCGCAAGTAGCGCTTCACCCAATAAGTAAAAAGTACGACGGTTATTTTCTAGCTCCATACGCTGCAAAACATTGTTCCAGTTGAGATCTTCGTTCTCATATTCAAGTCGTTCCAACTCAAATAACGTCTGCTGGCGCTCAAGATTTTCAACTTCTCTTTGATTGCTAAATTGGATAAATTTATCGTGATAGTTACCGTAAGTTTCGAATGCTAGTTTAAAGTCATTGCTTCCCGCATAGGCCATAGCGGCGACTTTTAGTAGCTCCATTTGCTGTTGCTTGACGTATCGACTCTCTATAATCTCCGGCAGCATTGGCGCGATCATCGCTAAAAGTATTTCAAATTGCTGCTGCTCTAACATATATTCGGCTTGTAACAACTTAAATGTTGCCAAATACGCGCTAGACGTTTCTCTGTACTGTAAATTCTCCGCCAGCTTCAAGTGGTTAACCATCTTCTTTTCTTGATTCGTCTCACGATATAAAGCTGCAAGTTCAAGGTTAACTCGAAATCTAAAGCGTCCATCACCGATAATTTGAGCCAGCTTTAACGCTCGCTGATATGACGCTATCGCCTCTTCGTATTGGAACTGTGCTTTATGAAGTTTCGCTATCGTCAAAACGCTCAACAACTCATTGAACGACATACGCCTATCCCTAAAATAGCGATATGCTTGTTCCAAAAGCGCCTCAGATCGGTCGTAACCCTGAATTTTGACAAGTACGTCACCTAGCTCTAGTGCTGCACGTTCGACCAGCCCGTGAACACCTGAAGATTCAGCCGCATCCATGGACGACATAAGTGCAGCATAAGATTTTTTAAACTCACCTTGCTCATCGTAATAGCGTCCTTTTAGCAACAGGATTTCTGATTCAAGTTGCTTATCACCATTCTCACGCGATGTTTCCAACAAGCTATCCAACGCAGAAAGCGCGGTATCGATATCGCTCTTTCCAACCATAGTTCGCATCTGAATCAACTTAAACAGGAGATACTCATGGCTCTGTGGACGCACAAGCTCCAATCCTTTTTGAACGACACTCTGACTCTCTTCTACGCGCCCTAGCAGCTCTAAAACCGTGGCCTTGGCAAGCCAGTAACGCACCAACAGCGCTGTTGGTTGGTTTTGTAGCAAAGACTCTTCTTCTAACGCTTCAATCAAAGCTAAAGAACTCTGAGGTAATGCGTAAATTTGATTTTCGATGCCTTCTAACGACTGTAAAAACTTACCTTCCTGTTCCACCTTTTCTGTGGAGGCCTGAACAGAAAAACACAGACACCCCAATAATAGCGGCATCGTCCTAAGCGAATGAAATAGTGACATTATTGCTCTTCCCTAATGGGTAGTTACTTCAGTGTAATTGAGAATTCTGATTATTTATTATTAAGACAACTGAAGGTTATTCAGTCAGCCTCATATTCCCATGTATTTTGCGCTGAATAATAAATCACCATCTTTAGATGCCGAAATAGTTTTCGGTCACAATACAACCAATGAGAGTGTTTTTTACACACCAAGAATAATGATCTCGTTAGTGAGACAAAAGATCGTCTTAGTTGTGAGTTGATACATTTACATGACAAGCAATATAGAACTAACCATTCACATTAGAAATAGAATCAATTTTTATACCGTTCGATGAGATAGCAGTCGACCATGCATCCAATACATTTTTCAGATAGAAGCAATAAAAGAAAGAAGAAAGTGGAAGGAAGCGGACAATCAAACTCGCTCCCCTTTTTTTATGTTGCAGAGGGGGTTACATTCGCATTCCGCCATCGACTTCGAACACTCGTCCGGTCACGAATTCGTTGGTTAACACGTATTTTATGGTCGATGCAATTTCATCCGCCAAACCTAAACGTCCAACCGGAATCATTCCGATTAAACGTTCCATCGCTTCAGGTTTTATTTGGTCTGTCATGGCAGTTTTGATGACACCCGGAGCAATGGCCACTGAGCGAATTCCGAAACGCCCTAACTCTTTCGCCCACACCGTTGCCATGGTGGCTACCGCCGCTTTAGATGCTGAATAGTTGGTTTGACCAATATTCCCGGCACGCGCAACGCTGGATATGTTGATCAGAACCCCTTTGCTATCGGTGTTCAGCATTACCTTGCTCGCTTCACGGCCACACAGGAAAGTGCCTGTTACATTCACATCTAGAACAGACTGAAATTGTTCCAGCGACATCGTGTTAACCTGACCATCTTTGACTTTAATGAACATACCATCACGCATAATACCTGCGTTATTGATAACGCCATTGAGCTGCTTGAAATCTGCCTCAATTTGCTCAAAAGCAGTGCACACCTGCTGTTCGTCAGTCACGTTCGTCACATAAAAACGAGCGGTAACGCCGAGAGATTTACATTCCGCTTTCGTTTCAGCCAGTTGCTCTGAATTGAGGTCGATAAGCGCAAGATGAACGCCATTTTCCGCCAGTGACAGTGCCATTTGTTTACCCAGCCCCTGCCCTGCCCCCGTGATCGCAATGACCTTATTTGCTAACTCCATAAGCGCTCCTTAGGCCTGATTTTGCTTTTGGTAGAACTCAAACAAGCTTGAAAAATCTTTTTGCCCGTTGCCCTGACCGTTGTGAAAATTAAACAGATTACGAGCCAAGCTGCCCATTGGCGTTGATGTTTGACAGGCAACCGCCGCTTCCATCGCAAGACCCAGATCTTTAGCCATTAACTGGCTCATAAAGCCGCCTTGATAACCATTGCTTGCAGGCGTATTTTCCATCACTCCTGGACAAGGGTTATAAAGCTCTAGCGCCCAGTTACGTCCTGAACTTTGCAACATGATGTCGGAAAGCACTTTGGGATCGAGTCCGTTTTCCATCCCTAAATTGAGTGCTTCACAGGTGCCGCTCATCAAAATGCCCAACATCATGTTATTGCAGATCTTCGCCACCTGACCAGCTCCAGCATCGCCTGCATGGAAGATGTTTTTACCCATGTGGCTAAGCACCGCTTTGGCTTGAACAAAGTTCTCTTGTGAGCCGCCAACAATGAAAGTTAACGTACCTGCTGCTGCGCCCGCAACGCCACCAGATACTGGTGCATCAACAAAACTGATACCAAGTTGCGATGCTTTTTCGCCAACCAAACGAGCAATCGCCGGATCGATGGTGGAAGAATCAATCAGCAAGGTACCTGATTCGACGCTATCTAAGATGCCATCTTGACCAAGATAAACGCTTTGAACGTGTTGGCTCGCTGGCAGCATAGTGACAACCACGTCAACACCTTGTACTGCCTGCTGAACGGAATCGGCACTTGAAGCGCCCAATGCGGTCAACTCCTCAACTGCGTTTGGGTTCAAATCAAATACTTCGACGTTCAAGCCCGCTTTGAGTAGATTCTTAGCCATAGGCGCACCCATGTTACCAAGGCCAATAAATGCAATTTTGTCCATATCGTATTTCTTCCTTGTACTAAAGTGCCGCTATAGCTACCGACGATGCGGTCAGTGGGTATTCTGCTGAGTCAATTGGCGAGAAGAAGCGCTCCAAAACTTGTGGCGTTACGTCAGAAACCGTGCGATGTTGCCAAGTCGGTTGATTGGTTTTATCAATAATCAGCGCACGAACCCCTTCTCTAAAATCACCTTCTAAGCCACAACGTAGTGTTAGGTTAAATTCCATATCAAAACACGCTTTCAAAGAGAGGTTTTGATACTGCGTTAACTGCTGATAAGTGATACTGAGCGACAGCGGACTGCCATAGTTCAGTGACTTCTGCGCATTGACGAACCACTTGTTATCAACGTTAGCACGGCTGATTGCATCAACAATTGACGCTAAGTCACCCGAACATAACTGCTCAATCAATTCCGCATAGGGCATCAACATCCCTTCGGTTGGCTCATCAACTTGTACCGAACGCAGCATAGTGGCGATTTTTTCATTAATGTTTGCTTCATCTTGCCAACTTACCGATGCCAGCAGATCCAGCAGCACTTGCTTGTTTTCTGGCTGTGTAATCCATTGGCTTAACCCCAACGCTTTCATATCTGTTGCGTTAATTTGACAAGCCGTCAAACTTAAGAACAGTGCCAAATGTTTTGGCAACTGGTTTAGGAAGTACGTCGCGCCTACATCTGGGTAAAGTCCAATTTTAATCTCTGGCATTGCAAAGCGGGTGGTGGTTTCTGCTACGCGATGACTTGCGCCCATAAACAGGCCAACTCCCCCGCCCATCAAATAACCATGTCCCCACGCGATGATCGGTTTTGGATAAGTATGAATAAGATGATCACAGCGATATTCGAGGTCAAAGAAGGTTTCCATCGCTGAAAACGCAGAATCAAAATCTTGCTCTTTGTTTTCAAGTGCACGGTAGATCGCTTGAATATCGCCACCAGCACAAAACGCTTTTTCACCTTGAGCATGCAAGAATACCGCGACGACGCTGTCGTCCGTTTGCCATTCACTAAGCTGTTTGTACAACTTCTCAATCATCACGTAACTCAACGCGTTGAGAGCAGCTGGATTATCAAGCTCCAGCACACCAATAACAGAGCCATCAGCGCACTTAAGTTTTGAAACATTTACTGTACCTGTCATTTGGCCTCCGCTAGCTGTTTGTCCATTGTGGTTTGCGCTTTTGCAAAAACGCATTCACACCCTCAGTCTGATCTTGTGTATTGAACAGCTGTAAAAACAGTTCACGCTCCAAAACCAATCCAGCCGCATGAGTTTGGCTGCGTCGACCTTGAATGAGCGTTTTGCACGCAGACACAGATTTCGGTGATTGACCTGCAACACGCTGTGCTAGCTCCATAGCCGCTTCGAGTGCTTGACCTTTCGCCACCACCTCTTCGACTAACCCAATTTTTTCCGCTCGCTCGGCCGTCACACGCTCGCCACACAGGATCATACGCTTCGCCCAACCTTCACCTACCAACGCGGTCAGGTTTTGCGTCCCACCCGCACACGGCAACAAACCTACTGATGCTTCAGGAAGTGCCATTTGTACTTGTTCTTCTGCGATACGAATGTCACACGCCATCGCCACTTCCAGACCGCCGCCCATCGCATAGCCATTAATCGCTGCGATAGAAACCCCATCGAATGCAGAAAGCGCTTCAAACGCTTCACCAAATGCGAACGCCATGTCTGCTGCTTGTGATTTATCACCCGATGCAAAGTTATTAAGATCTGCTCCAGCAGAAAAGAATTTCTCGCCTTCGCCTGTTAAAACCAACGCATAAATAGAGCGATCATTACTGAGTTCAATCGCCAACTCTTTTAGCTGATTCAAAGACTCAAGCGTCCAAGTGTTCGCTGGCGGATTACTAATCGTGAGCTTGGCAATATGCGCTTCGCGCTCTAGTTTGATTTGTGCCGTCATAATCTTTCAGTCCTTTTTAATTTCTTTAGGTAAGGCTGTGTCTCGCTGACTAAAGCAGCTCAACGCCTTCCGTTAGTAATCGTCTTGCGACGATCAGACGCATGATTTCGTTGGTACCTTCAAGAATTTGGTGAACACGAACGTCTCGGAAATGGCGCTCGACTGGATATTCTTTTATGTAGCCATAGCCACCGTGAATTTGCAGCGCCTGATCGCAGACTTTAAAGCCCACATCAGTAGCAAAGCGTTTTGCCATGGCACAGTACGCACTTTTTTCTGCGTGCTGGGCATCGAGTTTAGCGGCAGCGAGTCGCACCATTTGACGCGCAGCGACCAGCTCAGTCGCCATATCAGCAAGCTTGAACTGCAACGCTTGAAATTGCGCCAGTGAACGGCCGAACTGTTTGCGTTCGGTCATGTATTGTTTGGCTTCGTTCAGTGCTTGTTGCGCAGTACCGACGGAACAAGTGGCGATATTGATTCGACCGCCATCCAGACCAAGCATGGCGAACTTAAAGCCTTCTCCCTCTTCACCCAACAGATAGTCAGCCGGAATGCGGACATTTTCGAAGGTAATCATGCGAGTTGGCTGGCAGTTCCAACCCATTTTGGCTTCTTTTTTACCGTAGCTAATGCCTTCGCAATCAGCAGGAACAACGAATGCAGAAACGCCACTCGCTCCTTCACCACAGGAACGCGCCATCACGACTAATACATCTGTATCACCGGCACCCGAGATAAACACTTTTGCGCCATTGAGAACAAACTCATCGCCATCACGCACTGCGCTAGTCGTTAGAGAAGCGGCGTCAGAGCCGGCATTAGGTTCGGTTAAACAGTAGGAAGCGAGCTTTTCACCCGAAATTAGATCCGCGCTAAATTGCTGCGCCACTTCGGCTTTGGCAAAGCTGGTGATCATCCACGTCGCCATGTTGTGAATGGTCATAAACGCAGTAGTCGCGGTACAACCCATAGCCAACTGCTCGAAAATGATCGCCGCATCCAAACGAGATAACCCCAAGCCACCGTGCTCTGGTGGCGTGTAGATACTCAAAAAGCCCAGCTCACCCGCCTGACGCAGTACATCTTTAGGGAAGTGATGGTTTTCATCCCACTCGGCCGCGTGCGGCGCTAACATTTGGTCTGCAAACTGCTTTGCTACTTCGGCAAACGCGAGTTGATCTTCGTTTAATTCAAAATCCATCTTGAAGTCCTAAGGTCTAATTCGTTGCATTTGTATCCGAGCCAAGCCCTCTAAAAGGATGAAGGGCTTGGCTAGAGGTGTCGCTAATCCAGTAATTAGCTAAGTTGAATAGTCATGTTTGGACCGCTTGGAATGTCATCTTCAAACCAACGCGCGGTGACAGTTTTCGTCTCGGTGTAGAAGCGAACCGCTTGTTTACCGTAAGCATGCAGGTCGCCGTAGAAGCTGCCTTTCCACCCAGTAAATGAGAAAAATGGCAATGGCACCGGAATCGGCACGTTGATGCCTACGTTACCTACTTCGATATTGTGTTGATACTTTCTCGCGGCAGCGCCGTTCGCCGTAAAAATAGACGTACCATTACCAAAGCGGTTTGCATTGATCAGTTCAATCGCTTCATCTAGGTCATCCACTTCCATAGTTAACAGCACAGGCCCGAAAATTTCTTCCTGATAAATCGACATGTCTGTGGTCACGTTGGTAAACAGTGTTGGCCCCACCCAGTTACCGTTCGGAAAGCCAGGCACTTGGCAGTCTGTCCCGTCCAGAACACAATTCGCGCCTGACGCTTTGCCTTCATTAATCAGATTCACCACTCGCTGCTTCGCTTGAGGGCTAATCAGCGGACCATAACCAGCGGTTTCATCATCCCACGCGCCAGGCTGAACCTGAGCTAACGCCTCTTTAAGCTCTGGAATCCATTCTTTGGTTTCGCCGACAAATACGGCAACCGAAATAGCCATACAGCGTTGGCCTGCAGCACCAACTGACGCGCCAACTAGGTTATTGATGACTTGCTGTTTGTTTGCATCCGGCATGATGACCATGTGGTTCTTAGCACCTGCAAATGACTGCACGCGTTTCAGGTTGTCTGTACCTGTTTTGTAGATGTACTCACCAACGGGCACAGAGCCAACAAAAGAGATCGCACGAACAACTGGATCAGTCAGAATGCGGTCGACTTGCTCTTTGGTCCCGTGAACAACTTGCAATACGCCTTTTGGTGCGCCAGCTTGTTCAAACAGCTCCGCCAGTTTCATTGCCGTTAGTGGCACTTGCTCTGACGGCTTCAAAACAAAGGTGTTGCCACAAGCGATCGCCATCGGGAACATCCACAATGGAATCATCGCAGGGAAGTTAAACGGTGTGATGCCAGCACAAACACCGAGCGGTTGAATGTAAGAGTAACCATCAATATTGGTTGCGACATTCTCAACCGTTTCGCCCATCATTGAGCTACAAATGTTTGCCGCTTGTTCTACGACTTCAATCCCACGCCAAATGTCACCCTTTGCATCCGCGAGGGTTTTGCCTGTCTCACTTGAAAGCAGTATCGCCAACTCATCGTGTTGCTCTTTTAGCAAATGTTGGTAACGCAACATCAATCTAGCACGCTCCGGCGCTGCAACTTCTTTCCAGCGTTTGAACGTTTCTGTTGCGCTGGCAATCGCCGCATTCATTTCCGATTCCGTGGCACAAGGTACTTGTGCAATCACTTCGTTGGTTGCCGGGTTGGTTACATCTAGCCATTGTTTTGAATCGGAGATGGCAAATTCACCACCGATATACTGCTTTACTTGTTCTGTCATGATGACATCCTTGTATTTTTCAGCTTGTTACTGACTACTGTTATGTAAGTGAAACTTTGTTGAGAGTGATTTAGCAGATTTCAATCGCGATAGCGGTAGCTTCGCCGCCGCCAATACAAAGCGATGCAACGCCACGCTTACCACCAGTTTGTTTTAGCGCATGAATCAAAGTGACAAGGATTCGATTGCCACTTGCGCCTATTGGATGCCCCAGCGCACAAGCCCCTCCGCGCGGGTTCACTTTGCTCTCGTCTAGTTCGAGTGCTTTCACCGCGTATTGAGTCACGACAGCAAAAGCTTCATTGATTTCCCAAAGGTCCACGTCTGATTTGTCCCAGCCCGTTTTTTCCAGCAGCGATTCAATCGCGAAGACTGGTGCGATGGTGAACTCATCAGGCTGTCTTGCATGCGTGCTGTACGCGACAATTTTGGCTAGAGGCTGAAGGTTTTCCTGACGACCAAACTCACTATCGACTAAGATCATTGCCGACGCACCATCCGAAATGGAACTAGAGTTTGCTGCGGTTACGCCGCCATCTTTGGCAAACGCAGGGCGTAAGGTAGGAATTTTAGTGACGTCGAGTTTGCTCGGTTGCTCATCATCTACAACCAAGGTTTCGCCGCGTCGATTTTTTACGTTAACAGGCACGATCTCTTCTTTGAACAAACCTTGTTCGATTGCTTGCTGCGCACGAGTCAACGACTGTTGCGCCCAGGCATCCATACTTTCACGGCTGAACTGATACTTTTGCGCCGTCTGTTCTGCAAAGACACCCATCAGCTCGCCTTGGTAGGCATCCTGCAAACCGTCATAAAACATGTGATCAAGCACTTGCTCGTGACCTAAACGGAAACCATCACGCGCTTTCTTTAATAGATAAGGAGAAGACGACATGTTTTCCATGCCACCAGCGATGACAGCATGCGCATTGCCAGATTGAATAAGGTCATATGCCAGCATGACGGTTTTCATACCCGATCCACAAACTTTGTTCAGTGTCGTACAACCAATCGATTGTGGCATTTCAGCTTTAAGACTTGCTTGTCTTGCAGGCGCTTGCCCCACACCGGCGGGTAAAACGCACCCCATCAACACTTCGTCTATTTTGTGCACATCGAGTTGGCTTTCGGCTAGCGCCCCTTGAATGGCTTTCGCACCGAGTTCCGTGACATCTGTTGAAGCTAATGCACCTTGAAAAGAGCCGATAGGCGTTCGCTTAGCGGCAACAATCCATGTTTCATTTTTCATTCCATTAACCTTTTGTTGACGTTTACGTCATAACTATACTAACATTTACGTTAACGTCAAGTTTGAGGTTATTGTTTGTTCGAGTGATTCTTTGATTTCGAGTAAACGCGAGTGATATCAAGGCTCAAGAGTGGATGTTGTTTGTTTACTTTAACGTTAACGAATTGTATATTCATGTAAATGTTATACGAAAGTCGTAAGGTTATGGAATGAACACATTTAAGATCAGCGAGCTCGCGAAAGAGTTCGACATTACTACTCGAAGCATTCGCTTCTACGAAGATTTAGGTCTCCTAACTCCGGAACGTAAAGGCAACACACGAATCTACAATGGTCGCGATCGAATTCGACTAAAACTGATTTTGCGAGGTAAGCGATTGGGCTTTTCTCTTGCAGATATCAAAGAGTTATTTGAACTCTACGATACCGATCAAAGTACTGAGCAGTTGAACTATATGATTCGGTTGATCGAAGAGAAGAAGGCAGCATTGCAACAGCAAGCAAACGACATTCAAGCGGTAATGATGGAGTTAAATGCTGCGCAGTTGCGATGCCAAAACACACTGAGATCCATGAAAGGCGAAAAAGTCACCTAACACCTCAACTCTGGGATGTAGGTGACGTAAAGGCAAGGACACGCAATGAAATCTACCTACTCTTCCCTGAACTTTGTTTATGACGAAAATACCGATTTGCTTCGCGAGCAAATCAATAGTTTTGCTGCAAGAGAAATTGCGCCGCTAGCGCAATCTATCGACCAAACTAACGACTTTCCAAACCATCTTTGGTCCAAATTAGGTGACATGGGTCTTTTAGGTGTGACCACCAGCGAAGAGTTTGGTGGTGCAGGCATGGGCTATCTCGCCCACGTTATCGCTATGGAAGAAATCAGCCGAGCATCCGCTTCGGTGGCGTTAAGTTACGGCGCTCACTCCAACCTTTGCGTCAACCAAATCCACCGTAGCGGCACACAAGCGCAAAAAGAGAAATACCTACCTAAGCTCATCTCCGGTGAACATATCGGCGCCCTTGCTATGAGTGAACCCGGCGCCGGCTCTGATGTGGTCTCTATGCAGCTTAAAGCCGAACGTAAAGGCGATATTTTCCTGCTAAACGGCAACAAAATGTGGATCACAAACGGCCCTGATGCACACACCTATGTTGTCTACGCAAAAACCGACCCAAGCCAGCACTCCAAAGGCATCACGGCGTTTATTGTGGAACGCGGATTCCCTGGATTTACTCAAGCACAAAAACTCGACAAGTTGGGCATGCGCGGCTCGAATACGTGTGAGCTGGTCTTCCAAAACTGCGAAGTCCCAGCGGAGAATATTCTCGGCGAAGAAAACCAAGGCGTGAAAGTATTGATGAGCGGCCTCGACTACGAACGTGTGGTGCTTGCAGGCGGCCCACTTGGCATCATGCAGGCGTGTATGGATATCGTTGTGCCTTACATTCACGACCGTAAACAGTTCGGTAAATCCATCGGTGAATTCCAGCTAGTTCAAGCAAAAATCGCGGATATGTACACACAAATGAATGCCGCTAAAGCGTATGTTTACGCCGTCGCTGCCGCTTGTGATCGCGGTGAAACCACCCGTAAAGATTCTGCTGGCGCGATCCTCTACAGCGCAGAGCTGGCAACCAAGATGGCACTGGATGCGATTCAACTACTTGGCGGTAACGGCTACATCAACGAGTTTGATACGGGCCGTTTGTTGCGAGATGCCAAGCTGTATGAAATCGGTGCGGGCACTTCAGAAATTCGCCGCATGCTTATTGGTCGCGAATTGTTTAACGAAAGCGCCTAATCAACATACCTAGGCGTTCTGAATCTAAATAAATTCCTTATTCAACCTAAATCTTATTCAACATAGATAAAGGCGGGTGGTGTCACCCGTCTACCGAATGGAGATCGGCTATTTATGGCTTGTTTGACGACCAATATTAATACCCATTCAGAGCAGTATCAGGAAAACTACCGCTCTATGGCATCGCTTGTAGATCAACTCTATACCGTGATTGCGCAAATCGAAGATGGCGGCGGTGAGAAAGCCCGCGAGCATCAGCAGAGGAAAGGCAAACTTCCGGTTCGTGAGCGCATTCTTGCCCTACTCGACCCCGGCTCATCTTTTTTAGAAATCGGTCAGTTTGCTGGCTGGGATGTGTATCCAGATTACGTTCCATGTGCTGGAGTGGTTGCAGGTGTGGGTGTGATTGACGGCACTGAGTGCATGATCGTCGCGAACGACGTGACGGTAAAAGGCGGCAGTTACTACCCACTTACCGTGAAAAAGCACTTAAGAGCACAAGAAATTGCAGAAAAATGCCAACTGCCGTGTGTTTACTTAGTAGACTCTGGCGGCGCTAACCTACCCCGCCAAGATGAGGTATTCCCAGATAAAGACCATTTTGGCCGTATTTTCTACAACCAAGCCCGTATGTCGGCCAAAGGCATTCCACAAATTGCGGTGGTCATGGGGCTATGTACCGCTGGCGGCGCTTATGTTCCTGCCATGTGCGACGTATCCATCATAGTCAAAGAACAAGGCACGATTTTTTTGGCAGGTCCACCTCTTGTAAAAGCAGCGACAGGTGAAGAAGTCAGCGCGGAAGATCTTGGTGGCGCAGACGTTCATTGTCGCACCTCTGGTGTGGCGGACTATTACGCAGAAAATGATCACCACGCGTTAGAGTTGGCAAGACAAGCCGTTTCTCAAATTAACCACTTGAAACCCGTTCAACTCAAGCAAAAAGCACCACAGGAACCACATTTTCCTGCCCAAGAGCTGTACGGCATCGTCGGAACCGATCTCAAAAAGCCGTTTGATGTTAAAGAGGTCATTGCCCGAATTGTTGATGATTCCCAGTTCGATGAATTTAAAGCCTTGTTCGGCGAAACCTTGGTCTGTGGCTTTGCCCATATTCACGGTATGCCGATTGGCATTGTCGCTAACAACGGCATTCTATTTTCGGAATCAGCACAAAAAGGCGCGCATTTTATTGAGCTGTGCGCACAACGCAAAATTCCTCTGCTCTTCTTGCAGAACATCACGGGCTTTATGGTCGGCCAAAAATATGAAGCCGAAGGCATCGCAAAACATGGCGCGAAAATGGTAACCGCTGTGGCGTGTGCAGACGTACCGAAGTTTACCGTAGTGATTGGTGGCTCGTATGGCGCTGGGAACTACGGCATGTGTGGCCGCGCTTATGATCCAACCATGATGTGGATGTGGCCAAACGCGCGCATCTCCGTCATGGGTGGAGAGCAAGCGGCTGGCGTGATGGCGCAAGTGACCCGCGATATCAAAACTCGCAAAGGTGAAAGCTGGAGCGCGGAGGAAGAAGAAGCGTTCAAACGTCCAATTGCGGAGCAATATCAGACTCAAAGCCATGCATACTACGCCAGTGCTCGTTTGTGGGACGACGGCATTATTGACCCTGCGAAAACCCGTGATGTTGTCGGCATTGCTCTGTCTGCTGCGCTTAATGCGCCAATACCAGACAGTAAATTTGGCATCTTCCGCATGTAGCCGGATGCAAGGCAAACCTTAACTCCTCGCGAATACCGATGTTTAAAAAGTAATGGTTAGCGAGCATTGAAATACAGACTGAAATGTCAGACAAAGGAAGTCACATGACCGGACTACTGCTTGAAAAAGACAGCAATGGCGTTGCTTGGTTGAGCCTCAATCGACCAGAGAAACACAACGCGTTTAATGATGAATTAATTGCTTCACTTATCGAAACCTTGGAAAAACTTGAGAGAGACAACTCTCTACGTGCATTGGTACTAACGGCGCAAGGTAAACACTTTTCTGCGGGTGCGGATCTTGGCTGGATGCAGTCAATGGCCACCAAAACCGAGGGGGAAAATCTGCAAGATGCACAGCAGTTAGCGTTGCTCTTGCACAAACTGGATACCTTTAGCAAACCAACCATTGCTATGGTGCATGGCGCTGCATTTGGCGGCGCACTTGGGCTTATCTGCTGCTGCGATATCGCTATCGGTACGCCTGAAAGCCGCTTCTGTTTGAGTGAAGTGAAACTCGGTTTATTACCCGCCACCATCGGACCTTACGTAATCCGAGCGATTGGACAACGACAAAGCCGACGCTACTTTTTAACCGCGGAACTGATTGATGCCGAGACTGCGCTTTCGATGAGTATTCTTCATCAGATCGACTCTCAGCCAAGAGAAGCCGTCAACCGCACCATTGATCACCTGCTTAACAACAGTCCACAAGCCATGCAGGCAGCAAAAGCACTCTGCTTACGTTGTGACAATCAACCTATCGATCACTCATTAACTGAATACACCAGCCAAGCTATTGCAACCGCTCGCGTATCCAGCGAAGGACAAGAAGGACTAGCTGCATTTTTTGAAAAGCGCGCCGCCAATTGGAGGAATCATGTTTAAAAGAATACTGATCGCAAACCGCGGTGAAATTGCCTGCCGAATCATTAAAACCGCAAAAAGCATGGCTATAGAGACGGTTGCCGTCTATTCCGAAGCGGATCGCAGCAGCTTACATGTTAAACAAGCGGATTTCGCTGAATTCATTGGCCCCGCTCCGGCGAGTGAATCGTATCTCGATATCGATGCGATTATCGGCGCTGCGAAAAAATGGCAAGCCGATGCTATCCACCCTGGGTATGGTTTTCTTTCCGAGAACCCGAAACTGGCGAAAGCGTGCAGAGAAAATGGCATTGTTTTTATTGGCCCTTCCACCAGCGCAATTGAAGCAATGGGTTCGAAGTCGCAAGCCAAAGCCATCATGTCTGAGGCGAACGTGCCCTTGGTTCCCGGCTATCACGGCACAGACAACAGTGTAGAGCATTTATTAGCAGAAGCGGAAAAAATCGGTTACCCAGTGATGCTTAAAGCAACCCAAGGGGGTGGCGGTAAAGGCATGCGAGTGGTCAATAGCGCAGCCGAAATGCCTCTGGCCATCGACGGTGCGCAGCGTGAAGCACTTTCAAGCTTTGGCGATAAGCAGCTTCTAATCGAAAAATGTATATTGCAGCCTCGCCACGTTGAAGTTCAGGTATTTGCTAACCAACATGGCAACTGTATCTATCTTTCTGATCGCGATTGCTCCATTCAACGCCGTCACCAAAAAGTAGTCGAAGAAGCACCAGCTCCCGGTCTTAGTGATGAACTGCGTAAACAAATGGGTGAAGCTGCGGTTCAGGCCGCTCAAGCGATCGACTATGTTGGCGCTGGCACGGTGGAGTTCTTACTCGATAGCCGAGGTCAATTCTACTTCATGGAGATGAATACCCGTCTGCAAGTTGAACACCCTGTCACTGAATTGATCACCGGCGTTGATTTGGTGGAGTGGCAATTCAAAGTCGCAGCTGGCGAGCATTTACCTATTTCGCAATCTGAAATCACCCACAACGGTCATTCAATTGAGCTGCGAATTTACGCAGAAGATACAGACAATGACTTTATGCCGTCGACTGGCCGCATTGACTACTTAAAAGAACCCGTATCAGACAGTAATGTGCGCCTAGCGTACGTACGAGTTGATAGCGGTGTTACCCAAGGCGATAGCATCAGCGAATATTACGATCCAATGATCAGCAAGCTGATCGTCTGGGGGCAAACTCGTGATATCGCTCTAAAGCAGCTTAAGCAGGCGTTAACTAAATATCACGTACGTGGCGTAACGACAAACATTGGTTATCTGCACAGCATTATTTCGCAGCCAGCCTTTGCAGAGATTGAGCTTGATACAGGTTTCCTCGTCACACATCAACAAGGCATAAATGAGCAGCAAGACGTGTCGGATTCAATCTGGCTTACATTGGCGGCGGTTGCTCGCTGGAATGATCTGATTTCAAAATCAGACAGCTCAACGTTACCCGCGCCAACCAAACGAGGTTTTAGACTGTCGGTTGACAACGTTTACCGATTTAACTTCACGGATGCCAATGCCAACCATCAAGTACGTTTGCAACAATCATCGCAAGATACAGGATCTCACTTCACTGTCCGATGCGGCGAGGATCTGCATCAGGTCATCCTGCTTGAAAGTGACAACCAATTTATCGTCGATATTGATAATGTGCGTTACACCTTTAATGCACTTAGCGATGAACAAAGAACAACACTATTTTATCTTGGTCAGCAGCGCACGTTCGCTCATCAACCTAACTTTGACTCTGCAAAAGATGTAGATGATGAACTAAGTCCAACCGCACCACTCAACGGCATAATTTCAGCAGTTATGGTGGCTAAAGGTGACGAAGTGGCGGCGGGCGATCCGCTTTTGGTACTCGAAGCAATGAAAATGGAATACACCATCACGGCTCCGGTCGCAGCAACAGTCGACGAATTGTTTTATCAGCACGGGGACCAAGTACAGCACGGTTCCATACTGCTGAATTTGTCTTTGATATCGGATAACGTCAGTGAAGATAAGGAGCGCGAATATGCTACCAGCGAAGGTTAATATCGTCGAAGTCGGCGCTCGTGATGGTCTGCAAAATGAAACGGCAGTGACGCTGGTTGATAAAATCCGTTTGATTAACCAACTAAGCAGCAGTGGCTTAAAGCATATTGAGGCGGGATCTTTCGTCTCTCCAAGGTGGGTGCCTCAAATGGCCGATTCCGATCAGGTGTTTGCTGGTATCTCAAAAAAGCCTGACGTGGTTTATAGCGCGCTCACACCAAATCTCGCAGGGTTAGAACGTGCGCTGGAAAGCGGTGTAAAGCGAATTGCGGTGTTTGGCTCCGCTTCAGAAACGTTCAGCCAGAAGAACATCAACTGCAGCATTACCGAAAGTCTCGCTCGATTTGAACCCGTTATCGAATTGGCGAACCAGCACAACATTCCTGTACGCGGGTACTTGTCTTGTACCATGATGTGTCCATATGAGGGAGTAATCAAGCCAGAGCAAACTACCAAGGTCGCCAATACGTTGTTTGATATGGGATGTTATGAGATTTCGCTCGGTGATACTGTCGGTAAAGCAACGCCTAATCGCGTTATCGCCATGCTGGATTCGTTGTTAACGCTACTGCCAAAAGACGCGCTCGCAGTACATTTTCATGACACTTATGGACAAGCATTAGCCAATATCTACCAAGCCTTGTTAATGGGTATCAACACCATTGATAGCGCAGTAGCGGGGCTCGGCGGCTGCCCTTACGCGAAAGGAGCCAGTGGCAATGTTGCAACGGAAGATGTACTTTATCTGTGTGAGCAACTTGGGATTGAAACAGGCGTTGACCTTGGCGTCATCAATGAAGCGGGTTGGCAAATTTGCCGTGCGTTAGGAAAGTCTCCTGCTTCTAGGGTCGCATTAGCTCTGGGCGATCCGTATAGCTTGTAAATCATCAACAACCAATCAGGTAATGTATTTCAACGGGCATGCAGACGTACGTGCCCGTTTTTTGTTGTTACTCATAAAAACCTTAACGCTCAACGGTCTTCATCACATTAATTAGTGTCTGATTTCAGCTACAATTTAGTTTCAAACCGAACATATAAAACAGGATCAGGTAAATGCTCATAACATTTCGTTGTCGAAGCCACTCAAACGTCACAATGTTTGGTGATATTGCATTAGATATGCTCAAAATGATGGGTCACAGCGGCACGGTGCCGGGATCAATTTCCGCTCAAGATGTTCCTGACGCGCTATCAAGATTAACTTCTGCTCTATCTGCGAAAAATGCAGCTGAAGAAAACCTCCCTACTGATGTAGACGAAGAGGAAGAACAAGCAGAGCCCGCGGTAAGCCTAGGACGCAGAGCGTTTCCACTGATTGAGTTGCTAAAATCAGCAATCAAAGAAGAATGCGAAGTCATGTGGGACAACCAATAACGCCTTCAAACTGGTTTCTAGCGAGGTGAATCCGTGTTGTGACCGCCTCGCTATGGTTACTCGACACCAAGATAAGAACACCAATACCGCTTATCGCCCTATCCGTTTCTCTCCCTAGACAACTTGATTTGCCCATCAATGTGCACATCTCGTTGTGGAAACGCGATTTCAATGCCGTGCTTTTCGAAAGCTTCGTAGATTTCAAAACGCATGGCACTTGCGACCGAGCGAATACCGCCCTCAACCGTTGAGTTAATCCAAAAATAAGATTCGAAGATCAAAGCATTGTCACCAAAGTCTTGAAAAAACACATCTGGCGCTGGCGAACTCAGAACTTGCGCTTGCTGCGAAGTCACTTCCGCCATTAAGGCAGCAACCTGTTTGACATCGCTCCCATACGCGACGCCGACGACGACCGAGCCACGAACTAATCTGTCGCATAACGTCCAGTTGATCACCACGTTCTCAATCAACTGACTGTTGGGTATGAGCATATGAACACCATCGGTTCGTCTGATTCTCGTTGAACGTGTATTTATTTGCTCGACAGTGCCTTTGGCGCCCTCAACCTCTAAAAAGTCCCCAATTCGAATTGGCTTTTCACCAATCAAAATCCAGCCACTTATGAAGTTGTTAATGATGTTTTGCGCACCAAAACCGAAGCCGATAGCGATGGCACCAGACAGAAAGGCGAACGCGGTGATTGGCACATTGATCATCGAAAGTGTGGTCATAAAAATAATGGCGAGAGCGATGACAAATAATATCCGTTTAACCAAATGAATCACGTTTGGGTCTTTCCCCGATGAAGACATTCTTGACGTAACGGTTTTGATCAAAATTTTGGATAACCATAAAGCGACAATGACCCATGTCGGCACCATCAATATCGCCCACAACGTGATAGGTTGTTCGTTAAAGGTAAACAGTGTTGTTTCTAAAAATGAAATGACCCGTTCGAACATAAAGTGCTCACTCTTGATTCATCGTTGCCAGCAAGCCAGAGCGCATAAGTCTTATATTTTTAGCCCAATCGATAGCGCAAGCGGCTCAATTAAGTTCTTCTTATTAACTATATAGTAATCTACGTAAAACGCTTCGAGTGGTTTCCCACTTTGGCTTCAACCGATTAAGCCATTTAGGGAGTACGTCTTTGTGAACTAAACGAGCCAATCAACCAACTTGAGACGCAAGGCAAATCAGTGATAACTTTCTGATTTTTAAGCATCAAATTTTCACTTCGAATCACTCTCACTTATTATACACCTTATTGCAAATAACATTGATGGAATGATTGTCATGTCAGAACTGACTCGGATGCGCTCTGGAGAAACCTATAATTGTCTGGATGAAGAACTAAAGCTAATGCGCGCCAAAACTGCGCAGCTTGTCTTCCAATTTAACCACGAGCCAAACCCAGATATCCGTAGACAACTATTGGCGAAAATGGGCGTCCAATTAAAAAACAGCGCCTGTATAGAGCCACCGCTACAACTTACCTACGGTTGTCACTTGTCCATCGGAGAAAACACCTACATCAACTGGGATGCCATTATTCTGGACAATGGGCAGGTTGAGGTTGGCGCGAACGTCATGATTGGGCCTAGAGTACAAATTTACACAGCCGCTCATTCACTCGATACAAAAAGACGCTTAGCCGGAGATGAGATCGCCAAACCGGTAACAATTGGCAATAACGTTTGGATTGGTGGGGGCGCAATCATACTGCCAGGCGTGACCATTGGCGATGAGGCCGTCGTCGGCGCTGGCTCTGTCGTAACCAAAGACGTTGCGCCGGGCGATCGAGTCGTTGGAAATCCGGCGCGCTCCATTAAACCCAAAAAATGAAGAAAGTCGCTATTTCGCCAAATGATCGCGAATAATGTTGGCAAGCAGATTGAGAGCATGAACGTATTTGTCATTGAGCTCAAAAGAAGCGTTAAGACGAATACAGTGATCGTATTGTTCTGTCAGGCTGAACATCTTTCCCGGCGCGATGCTGATATTATCTTTTAGCGATTCTCGATATATCTGCAAGCCGTCGATATGCTTGGGAAGCTCTAACCAAATAAAGTACCCGCCGCTTTGGCTTAACACGTTGACTTCTTCAGGTAACAGCTCATTAAGCAGATCCGTCATCTTACTTTTACGTTCAAACAGCTTTTTCCGTAACTGCTTCAAATGCGATTCATAATTGCGGCTTGTTAAATAGTGCACCAATGTCATTTGCACTGGTGCACTCGTCGCTAATGTACTCATTAACTGTAACTTTTGTACCTCTAGCGCCCGCTTTCCCGCCGCAACCCAACCAATACGTAGCCCTGCGATTAATGATTTTGAAAACGAGGAGCACAACATGGTATTGCCCATGTCATCAAACATTCTTAGTGGGTAAACTGAGTCATTCTCGGCATGCAGTTCGCTGTACACATCATCTTCAATCACTGGCACGTTATATCGCTGTGTCAGCTCAATCAGCTTTTGTTTTTTCTCGTTGGTGAGCGTAAAACCCAGAGGATTTTGGAAGTTCGACATCAGCCAACATGCTTTCACATCGTGTGTTTGCAGCGCTCGTTCCAATGAGTCTAGGTCAATGCCCGTGACTGGGTCTGTTCTTACTGAGAGCGCTTTCAAACCTAACCGCTCTAAGGATTGCAATGCGCCATAGAATACAGGCGACTCCACAACCACCCAATCTCCCGGTCTTGTGCAGGCTTGCAAACTGAGCGTTAACGCCTCCAGCGCGCCTGCCGTAATGACAATTTCATCGGGTGAAATTTCAATGCCTTTCGCAGCATAACGCTTCGCGATGATGGTGCGTAATTGTTCGTTTCCCGGCGGTAAGTTATCAAAGGCGGTAGAAATCGGCATATTGCGAGCGGCTGCGCTCATCGCCCGATTCACGTGATAGCGTGGGTACAAACTTGGATCTGGATAGGCAAAGCCAAAATTGATCATGGATGGATTTTTACTCGCTTGCAGCACATCAAAGATAAATTCATTGATGTCTACCTGTTCTGTCCACGAAACCGCGGCTGGCGCTTGGGGTTCATTTGAACTCTTAATATTGGGCGCGACTCGATAACCAGAGCGCGGCTGTGACGTTACCCAGCCTTGAGATTCCAGAATTTGATAGGCATGCAACACCGTCATCAAGCTTAAACCCGAGTGTTCAGATTGGCGACGCAGCGAAGGCAGCTTGTCACCCGGATGCCATATCCCCGATTTTATCTGCCTTTTAAGCTGTTCCACTAACTCTTGATACTTCGCCAAACGCAAATCCCCTTCCCTAAAGCCGAATTCAAAATAATAACACTTCAATATTTAATCTGTTATAGGTTTATAGTCACTGTCTGTACCTACTTCCCTCATTCCGCTCCTCTTAAAATAGCTCTCTCATAAAACTTAAAAGATCAAAGGAAGTTTAATGTTTGGCCTCGACGCATTTATGCTTGCACGGATACAGTTCGCCTTTACGGTATCCTTTCATATTATTTTCCCCGCTATCACCATAGGTTTGGCCACCTATCTCGCCGTGCTGGAAGGCTTATGGCTAAAAACACGCAATCCCGATTACCAAAAGCTCTATCATTTCTGGTCGAAAATTTTTGCGGTTAACTTTGGGATGGGCGTTGTATCTGGCCTTGTCATGGCCTATCAATTCGGCACCAACTGGAGTGGTTTCTCCGACTTCGCTGGTTCTATCACTGGCCCATTACTGACTTATGAAGTGTTAACGGCATTCTTTCTCGAAGCCGGATTTCTTGGCGTAATGCTGTTTGGTTGGCGTCGCGTCGGCGAAAAGCTGCACTTTTTTGCAACCTCGATGGTGGCGTTAGGAACGATCATTTCGACGTTCTGGATTCTCGCCTCCAACAGTTGGATGCAAACGCCACAAGGCTATGAAATTGTCGACGGACGTGTGGTGCCAACCGACTGGTTTGCTATCGTTTTCAATCCTTCATTTCCTTATCGTTTGGCGCACATGAGCGTCGCGGCTTTCGTCAGTTCAGCACTCTTTGTAGGCGCGTCAGCCGCTTGGCATTTATTGAGAGGCAATCAATCGACTGCGGTAAAAACCATGTTTTCGATGTCGCTCGGGATCTTAGTGTTCCTTGCGCCACTCCAAACCGTGATTGGCGATGTGCACGGGCTAAACACTCTGGAACACCAGCCCGCCAAAATCGCTGCCATCGAAGGACATTGGGATAACAGTGATGGCAAACCAACCCCATTGATATTGTTCGGCATGCCAAACATGGAACAAGAACGCACAGACTATGCCTTAGAAATTCCTGTTTTAGGAAGTTTGATCCTACGCCACAGTTTAACTGAGCCAATCCCGGCGCTGAAAGACTTCCCGAAAGAGGAACGACCGAACTCACCTATCGTCTTTTGGTCATTTCGAATCATGGTCGGGCTAGGACTTCTGATGATTTTACAGAGCTTCTACAGCATATGGTTACGAAAAAAGAACACGCTTTATACCTCGCGTTGGTTCCTCAAGTTTTCATTATTTATGGGGCCATCTGGTCTTATCGCAATACTCGCTGGCTGGTTTACGACAGAGGTTGGTCGGCAACCTTGGGTCGTTTATGGCGTACAAAAAACGCGTGATGCGGTTTCTGCACACGGAGACCTACAAATGAGCATCAGCCTGCTGTGTTTCCTGGTTGTATACAGCTTGGTATTTGGTTTTGGTTATTACTACATGATCCACCAAATCAAGAAAGGCCCCGATGCAATCGAACACGATGAGCACGACATGACGACCGTTTCAGGTCGCATCTAGAATTTGTCACAAAGTGAAGGTAGAAAATATGCATTTTGATTTATCCGTGATTTGGTTCGCGATCATCGTTTTTGCCACTTTGATGTACATCATCATGGATGGCTTCGATTTGGGTATTGGAATACTGATGCCCTTCATCAAGGATGAAAAACAAAAAGACGTCATGGTCAACAGTGTCGCGCCAGTTTGGGACGGTAACGAAACTTGGATTGTGCTAGGAGGCGCATCTCTATTTGGCGCTTTTCCGATGGCTTACGCGGTGATTATTGAAGCGCTAACCATCCCTTTAACGTTGATGTTGATTGCTTTGATCTTTCGTGGAGTCGCATTTGAGTTTCGCTTTAAAGCACTGGAAAGCCACTTAAAGTTCTGGGATCGCTCTTTTATGGTCGGATCGATTTTAACCACGTTTTTCCAAGGCATCGTTGTTGGCGCGGTAATTCAAGGCTTTGCGGTGGAAAACCGCGTCTTCGTAGGTAGCCAACTCGACTGGCTCAGCCCTTTTCCCATCTTTTGTGGTTTGGGTTTAGTCGCAACGTACGCGCTGCTTGGTAGCACATGGCTCATCATGAAGACGGAAGGTGCACTGCAAAACACGATGTACCGCTTCACTAATAAAACACTACTGGCGATGATCTCCGCATTAGTCATTGTGAGCGCTTGGACTCCACTTGCTTACCCTACCATTGCGGAAAGATGGTTTTCTCTGCCGAATTTGTTCTACTTACTGCCCGTACCAGTCATTACTGGACTGGTATGTTTGAAAATTGCTGACTCCGTTAAAAAGCGTAAAGAGCGCAGCCCTTTCGTGATGGCGCTAGTGATCGTGATTCTCGGGTTCGCAGGGCTTGGCATCAGTATCTGGCCAAATATCATTCCTCCTAGCATATCAATATGGGAAGCAGCGGCTCCTGCATGCAGTCAGCGCTTTATGCTCGTTGGAGCGGTGATCATCATCCCGATCATTCTGGCTTACACCTTTTGGAGTTATTACGTCTTCTCTGGAAAAGTGAAAGAAGACGAAGCGTACCATTAACGAGTTGATAAGGAGTGAGTATGAAAGTCAAAAATTGGTGCCGCCAATGGGCTTGGATGGTTGGAATTTGGGTCGTTAGCGTCGCTGCATTAGGGTTAGTGTCTATGTTATTTCGCGTCATGATGACCGCTGCCGGGTTAAAATCGTAGCTCGGCACTTTTAAGTCAATAAAAAATGGATGCCTCTAGATCTTGTGTAAGAGCTAGAGGCGTTTGCATTCAAGTCCGACTTTTCACGTGTGCAGACAATACGATCGTAGATTCTAAACCGCGAGCCACTTCAAAATAACCACCAGCACGAGATAGCTGACGAGCCGTCAATTTTTCTTTGCCTAGCTTTTCAAACCAATAAGGCGCTAATGAGCACTGAGCCGAGCCTGTGGCAAGATCTTCTGAAATACCGATTTTAGGTGCAAAGTAACGCAGCACATAGCTACTATCAGAACTTTGAGCCGTCACGATGACCGCATGAAACTCATCAATTTTAATCAGCTCATCAAAGTTAGGTTGATAGCGAACAACATCATCTTCGGATTCGAGAACAACAACCAAATCACGCGTTGTAAAAGCATCTACGGGGTCATTGGAAAAGCCTGAAATACCCAAGGGGATGGCATGAGGCTTGGCTTGCCAACTTGGCATCACGATCCTGTACATTCCATCCAGTCCAGTAACGGTAATATGGCCATACTGGCTTTTTAGAATGACCTCATTCTGATGATAGTTGGAAATGATTGCAGCGCCTGCGCCCAAACTTCCGTGTCCACATAGGTTGATCTCTCCTTCTAGGCTAAACCAGCGAATGTGGTAGTCACTGCCAGACTGAACCACAAATGATGTGACAGGTTGAGCGACCTGGTGAGTGATTTGAAGTAACTCAGAATCACTCAGCCAGTGATTTAGTTCGACAACGCCACAAGGGTTACCTTGAGCCAACTCATCACAAAATACATCAAATGTTTGCGCTTTAATCATCCATCATCCTTACTGTTTGGCGTCTTGTTGACGGGTGAGCGACTCAATACTGATACCACTGCATACCGCCTTAATCACTAAAACCAACGCACAGTAAAAATGCCATGCGTTGCGAACCCCTCTTGAACAACTTGTTCGCTTAAATTCTGTAGCACCAAGCCACACTCGCCCAAAACATAATGTTCAAAGCCCAGATCATCACACTTTGAACAGGAAGCATGTGGAAAACTAACTGTGGACATGCCCTAAGCTCTCTCAGAGAGAACAGCATTTGAGGCTGAAAGTCCCAACTGGTTGCTAAACGCAGACCTCTTTTAAACCAAGGGTGATTCACCAAATATTCAGCGTAAGATGAATAAATTGTCCACAAACCCAAAAGACCAAACAGCTCAATTATTGAGATTACTTCCAAACTAAAGGGCAATAATGAAGGTCCTCCAATAAGCAAAATAGCCGCAAATATCCATTTTCTATTTATCATTACACATCCTTGTTAATGATTTAATCTAACTGCGTATATAAAAGATTCGAGAAAAGCTTGTCAGTTCCTAAGCTTTGAGGCATCAGGCCTGACAAGCATATGTATTAGCTATTTCTGATCGTCAAATTCATTAACGGTTTTTAGCCAAATAGCAAATTGGTTCAAGGATGTCTCATGACGTCTCTTAATATTTAACTCATCGCAAATAACATCTATTGGCGCTTCTGGGTTCTTCTGAATCGCAAACTTAGCAAGCCCCAAAGCCTCCTCATACGACAGCTCATTCCACTTTCGTTCATAACCGAATGCCTCTACACCCCGCCACTCAATCAAATCGACCATATTACTCGGCGAAACCCAGAGTGTTGGAGAGTACCCATCGCTCTCTTTGATACCAGCGAAAGTATCAAGTATTTTTCTCATATACTCGAGTTGCTTTTTGCTTGTACGTGTTAAGCCATGTAGGTTGGCTATTTCGAGGGTAAGTGCATGCAGTGTAATACCAGGGCGTTCGATAAGGATGTCTTTAGCAAGTTGAGTGAGCCTATCAACGTATTCAGGTTTAAAATAATTTGCGGCATCCAATGTAATCGATGAAGCGTTCTCGATTTCATCAAATTCTTTACCAGAGCTCCCCGTTTGTTCAAGACAAAAACCTGTGCCTGAGTTTAAAGTTGAAGGACCTCTCGCTAACACTACTTTTCCTTCTGCTTCTGCTTCTGCTTCTGCTTCTGCTTCTGCTTCTGCTTCTGCTTCTGCTTCTGCTTCTGCTTCTGCTTCTGCTTCTGCTTCTGCTTCTGCTTCTGCTTCT
>NZ_JAWOSW010000006.1:0-44400 GCF_033338535.1 Vibrio sp. Vb2131 | reverse complement strand
CTTCTGCTTCTGCTTCTGCTTCTGCTTCTGCTTCTGCTTCTGCTTCTGCTTCTGCTTCTGCTTCTGCTTCTGCTTCTAGCAGTATGTCTCGCTCCCTTTCCACTTCAAGTATTTCTCTAAGTTTTGAGTCAATGTTTTCAATTGCATATTCAGGATCAATAAAGTAATCCGTTGACCATAACCTAACAATATTCCATCCTAGACCTTCCAAAACTATCTGTCTTACCCGATCTCTATCTCGGGCTGCAGGAGAAGAGTGGTACGTAGCCCCATCACACTCAACACCAGCTATGTACTTGCCAGGCTTGTCTGGATGAAGTACTCCGAGATCAACTCTAAACTTACTTACTCCTACTTGTGTTTGTATTTTCCAACCTTTAATTCTTAAAGCTTGAGCTACCGCTTCTTCAAAATCACTATCAAATTGATCGACTCCATGCTCTGCAGAAGCAATCTCAGATAAAGCAATTGGCCCCTTTTCTGCAAATTCAAGGAAGTGTTTTAAGTGCTCAACGGCAACCGAGTTCGTTCTGCTTAAATCAATCATTGAAGAGTCAAAACTACTAAAGACAACAACCTCCGTGGTTGCGCGAGTAATCGCAACATTTAAGCGGCGCTCTCCCCCGCTTTTGTTGAGTGGCCCAAAATTCATACTCATCGTTTTGGCTCCTGGCTCCTGGCTCCTGGCTCCTGGCTCCGTAGGACCATACGCGAGACTGAGCATGATTACGTCTCTCTCATCACCCTGAACTGACTCTAGGTTCTTAACAAAAACAGGATCTCTTCCTGACCCCTCTTGAAAGTATTTTTCGATAGCAGGGCTTTGTCTTCTTGCGTCGTCTAACAGATCTTCAATCGTTCTTTGCTGATCAGTATTTAAAGTTACTACACCTATAGACTTATCTTGTTCATATTTATCCAGTAATCTTCGAACAATTTCATTTACGACTGCTTTTGCTTCAGCCGTATTGTTGCGACCCGCTCCTTTAGCATAAATTCCATTAACTCGATGCAAAGAAACTGCTGAATCTTTTGTTTCTGAAGAAGGATAAGTTACTAATGAATTTTCATAATATTTATTATTTGAAAAAGCAATAAGGGTTTCATGCCTACTTCGATAATGTCCCATCAACCTTTTAAGCGGTAACCTCGCAGCAAGCGCTTGGTCAAGAATAGACTCTAGATCTTCTTCATCTGGATCATCCGAATTCCCTCGAGCAGAGAAAAAGTTTGTTGGGGGCATCTGTTTTGGATCACCGACAATGATTGCGTTTTTCCCTCTCGCTATAGCACCTACCGAATCCCAAGTGGTCATTTGTGATGCTTCGTCAAAAACAACCAAGTCAAATCCTCTGAAATCAGAGGGCAAAAACTGAGCAACGGACAATGGTGACATCATTAAACATGGACACAAATCCAATAACGAATGACCTAGCTCGCTAATCAAACTTCGGATTGGTATATGCCGAGTTTTTTTCTGAAGCTCTTTAGCTAATACACCAAATTGTTTCGAACTCTGCTCCATAGATTGTTGTGTAGGAGCACTCTTCGAAGCAAGTGCAACCACGTAATCGCTTGTAATCTTAGCAACACGTTCGTCTACCACTTGAAACTCTTTTATTGTTTGTTCATGCGTTGAAGCTTTGAACTTTCGAAGCTCATCGCTGGCATCAATAAGAAGTGGGGCGAGCCAATAAGAAAAAGCAACTCGAAATTGCTCATTTAACTCTTCAGGGTTACTTACTCCTGATTCCAGAGCTTTAACCATTACATCAAGCTTATTGTCATACGCCTTCTGCTTGACTGATTGCCACTCACACCAGTTTTTCAACTTGTTTGACTGAGTCTTTATATCATTAAAATTCCGATATAGTGATTCAAGTTCAGCTTGCTCGGATATACTGACTCCAAGTTCCGCAACAATCGAATTCGAGTTTTTGAATTCTTTTACCGCCTTGGAAAAGTTATTTAGGCTTGAATATACTTTCGACTCTTCTAAAAACTCTCTCCCATCTACAAACCATTTTCTTATCGCAATCAATATTTCAGAGGGTTCATCAGTCAAGCTAACTAGGTTAGATACAATCTCACGAATTTTTTTCCCTGTTACTGCAGTGCTTTCTAATATTTCGTGAGACGTATCCCAACCTTTCCAGACCGAGTAGTCCCCAATAATGTTGATATGTTCTTCTATTGAGCTCTTGAGCTTCTGAACCGTCGCAATTTTTTCAAGAAGCAACAAATCTTCAATTTGAGACAGGCCAAACTCTTTCGCTTCGCGATTTATCTTACGCTTGCGAAATATTGCTTTAAACCAACTTGTTTTAGCTTCTTCAGCCAATTGTAGCCATCTCTCTGTGGGTAACTTAGACAAGTTGTCGCTAGTCACGCCATGCGATATGTCTTTAAGCTGCTGGTCGTAATCTGCTTTTAATACCGACAACTCTTGAATGGCTGCAATTCGTTCTTTTGAACCAGAATCTACAGCGAATGCAATATCTTCAAACGTTGCGATCATTGCCAACTCATAAGCACTTTCTAGTACTTCAACATTTTTAAGCGTTTGGCGTATCGAGGTAAGCGAAAAACTCGATTGAACCTGTTGTGTCCAATCTATTAAGACATCGTAGTTTTTTAACCAGTCATCAATAACAGCAAGTAAATTAGACTGCCAAACATTCGACCACTCAGTAGCAAAAACTGGCATAAATGCGTTGATGTTCAAGCCCTTAATATCAGAGAATGCTAGTGCTAGCCTCCCGACTAACTCTTTAATCCTAACTAAATCCTCTTTTGTAGAAATAGGAGCTGCTGTTATGTCAGGGAGCCAATCTAGCTTGACTTTTAAGGTTTCACCATTTAATGCAACGGTAGAGATAGCGTCTCTGGCTGAGATTCCAAATGCCGATTTTCCATGTAAAGCACGAACATAATTGTTAAGCTCATCTCTCCTCGACTTGAGCTCTATAATATTCGCTTCCCATTCTTCAGAGCTTAAACCCTCTCTTTTCTGCCATGCCTTATTTAATTGTTCAAGAACTGCTCGTTTGTTCGCTTTATTGCTATGTAGTTCCAAGCAAAGATGATCCAAACCTACTTTCTGTAAACGGCGATATACCACATTCAGTGCAGCCATTTTCTCCGCGACAAAGAGTACTTTTCGCCCGAGCCCGATATTATGAGCAATGATATTAGCGATAGTCTCTGACTTTCCGGTTCCTGGAGGCCCTTCCAGAACGAAATCTTGTGAACGAGCAGAAGCATCCACTGCAACCAACTGAGAACTGTCGCAGTTCAAAGGCGTATAAATCGAGGCAGGATCTAATTTCTCATCAATTTCTTCTCGTTCGATAAACGAGCTCTCTTGGGGGTATGGGTCCCTAGGGTTATCAACTAAATGCTTAACAAATAAATTTTCCTTGAGATCATCTAACCGATCTTTAAGATCTTTCCACATCAGATATTTAACGAAAGAGAAAGAACCTAAAACTAGCTCTTCCACTAACTCAAAACCAGCTTGTTCCTTAACGGCGTCTCTTACTCTGTGCCATACATAAGGTACATCTATACCACTATCATCCATCGGTAATTCATCTCGAAATTCACTTAGGTTGATATCATGCTCGGATTGCAGAAACTCAATAAGAGTAAGATTAAAAATTGGTTCTTCTTCTTGAAGTTGCTCGACGTAAACAGACGCACGAGCACTACGACGGGTAAGCTTTACGGGAATTAATAATAGAGGAGCTTTATAACTTCTTGTATCTTCTGGGTTCTCTTTCCATTTCAAAAAGCCAAGCGCTAGAAAAAGCGTATTCGAACCACCCTCTTCCAGATCATTTTTTGCTTTTCGGAACAACTCTATAGAGTTTCGCTCTAATCGATTAGGTGACTGATTAGCAATCAGAATCTTATTCTGAATTTGATTGAACGCGTAGCTTCGATGGAGATCAGACCCGGACTGAAGACGAAACAATTCGTTATCGCGCTCAGAGTCAAAGTAAGGACTTTCCTGTGCAGACTGAAACTTAAATTTTACGCCATCTGCCAACATATCTTCGATCGCAGCAATATCAGGACAATATAATTTGATCGCAATGGCTCGGTCACTAAAGTTAAGAAGGCTATTTTTCTTTGTTAAATCAAGAAGCTTGCGTGACCAAGTATCGATCCTAGTTTCTGGAGTTTCCTCTATAACTTGTTCTTCTTTTCGCACAGGGGGTAACGGTGGAACAACAGGTAACATCAGCTCAATTGAAGTATCTTCTGACGTTTTTTCTTTTCGTGTAGCTTCTACGGTTGAGAGTGGTTTTATCGCTTGCGCTCTCGCTTGAGCAATATCAATGACCATCACAAAATGTTTTTCATGTTCTTCTGATAGCAATTCTCGAGCATGCTCTCTCGACTGCTCAAAAGTAATTGGAGAGTCACTAGTAACTAAAGTCGTTTCAAACAACACTAGATCACGGTTATCTATCCGTTTTCTTACATCCTGAGGGTCATCATTTGTTAAGATAGGTAATCTTTCATCAATAAGCCAAGCACCCGCAAAAGCATGACCTTCCGTGATTGCCACGACAGGATTCAAACCCATTGCTTCGATACAACTAGCAAACAGCACAGACAAATCCAAACAAGCCGCCATTCTGGAATTACTAATATCAGAAGGCAGCCTAACGCGCTGACCCAATTTCGCAAACCCCTTAGGCGGGCTTACATAAGCTAGCTTTTCTTGAAAAATTACGTTCCACAAAGCTGCGATCATTAGGTACGGCTTTTCACGTGTATTCGACTGATAGCCATCGACAGAGCGCCCATAGCCACCTTTTTCAAGAACTTGTGTAACCTTGTGAATAAGATACACCGTTGGGCTTGACAAATGCACCTAACAGAGCTGGTTGACGGATCTCTCCGCCCCAATAATCAGCAGGCAGAACATCAAGAGGAACTTTACACTCTTTGAGTACCTCTCCATCGTCACTCATCAATTTAAAAAACAAAGATAGTTTTACTTCTTCAGTGAACCCAAACAGCTTATCAAAGGGAAACTGTAACTCTTTTACTTTTAAACTTACTACCTCACCAGGCTCTAAGCGATCAATATGCCATGATGTTTCATCTAGCCAGCCTTCAACTCCTTCGAGTTTAAGAACAAGCGACCGATATGTGGGGGATTCTTGTTCCTCTTTTTTAGGGTAACTCACTCGGATAGACTTAATTATTGGATAAGAGTTTTGCTGAGCAGCAAGTGAAAAAGTCGGAGTAATATCAATATCTAATTCAATGCCGTTAATTAATGTCTCTTGGACACTTGTATCTAACACTTTCAATTCCTTCCAGCTGGCTGACATATGAAACTGAGTTAACTTTTACTCTCTCAATACATTCAAGTCTAACTGGAATTTAAAATTCTATGATTATTGATGGGTCATACAGTAAATATTGATAAAATAATATCTATTTAAACAGCTCTAACGTGAAACAAATCACAATGAAAATATGATACAACTTATTAAGTGTATATCGTATTTGGATCACCAAAGAACAAAAACGTTTATAAAACGAAGCCTTTTTATCAAGCGGTGTTGAGCTAATGATTTGGCCTAAAGCAGAGCCTCAACATGACCGATGTGCATGGCTACTTTTAGCGCTTGTTTATTGAGATTAGATGCCTCCCAAGCAACAACAACATGACTAGTGAGAGGGATATCCTCAATCTCGGCGACTGTCGCGGAATCATCGAGATGTTCAGCCAGTGAGCGCGGAACGAGAGCAATACCTAACCCGGCCTGCGCCATGGCAATCGTCGTACGAAGTTGCGGTGCTGCGAACTGTGGTTCGAGCCTTACTCCTGCGTCGGCAAAAAGTGTGCTCATGCCATCAAACAATGCGGGGCCCGTCTCTCGTGGAAACAGTAAAATTTTATGGCCTCTCAACTGTTTCATCTGGATACAGGGATATTTTGCCAGTTCGTGCCCCGCCGGAATCACCGCGACAAACGGGTCGTTAAACAACACCTTGTGCTCAAAAGGCTCACTGGCGTAACAGGGTAGCCGCATGATTGCGAAATCAAGTTGTTTGCTTTTTAACTGAGTGGCAAGCTCTGGCATTGATAGTTCCGCCGTCTGTAAATGAACCCCATTCTCTTGAATACGCCCAATCCTCTCCAATACCTTAATGCAGGTTGATGTTGACGTCGCGAACCCAATTTTAACCTGCGTATTTTCACCACGGGCAATCTGTCGGGCTTTTGCTTTAGCGCGTTCCACATCAGCAAGAATATTTACCGCATCCGTATAAAAGACTTGCCCTGCATGGGTCAGTTCTACTCCTCTAGACAAGCGCTTAAATAAGTCCACGCCAAGCTCGTGCTCTAGCTTTTTGATTTGTTGACTCAAAGGAGGTTGCGCAATCCCTAACTGTTCAGCTGCTCGGGTAAAGTGACGAGTCTCGGCGACCGCGACAAAATACTTCAGGTAGCGAAATTCCATATATTTTCCATATCAAAATAAATCTTTTTTATATTGGATTTAGCACCGTGTAGAAGTCAATCTAAATATACTCTTCATTGCATAACTGGTCTTACTCATGCGTGGATTTTATAACCCTCTATGTGCTTGTTCGCTTGAAGTAGCGAAAGAATTTTCTGAATACCATCACGTTACCGGAGATGGTGAGATTTATCAGACTTCGTTAATGAGTGCTTTGATCGCTGGTGTTTACGAAGGCTCAACAACCATAGAAGAACTGCTGAAACATGGGGATTTTGGTTTAGGTACGTTCAATGAATTGGATGGTGAGTTGATTGCGTTTGATAAGGAAGTTTTTCAACTCAAGTCGGATGGCTCCGCAAACCCGGCAGACCTGGCGCAAAAAACGCCCTTTGCTGTCATGACTTTTTTTAAGCCTGATATCGAGCTGCCACTAACATCGCGCATGTCACGTCATGAAGTCCATAGCCTCATAGACGACATGGTTCCAAGCGATAACCTATTTTGCGCAGTGCGCATTGACGGCGTTTTCGATTCAGTTCGTACTCGTACCGTACCTAAACAAACACGCCCTTATCGGCCAATGCTTGAAGTGGTCAAAGAACAACCAACGTTCCGCTTCACGCATAAGCAAGGCGTGGTCGCCGGCTTTCGCAGTCCTAAATATACGACTGGCATCAATGTGCCCGGCTATCACGAACACTTTATTACCGATGACCGCCAAGGAGGTGGTCATATTCAGGATTACAGCATTTCGTCAGGGTTCCTCCAGATTGGCAAAGTCTCGCGGCTAGTGATTGATACCCCGGTATCCACAGACTTCCTCAGTGCCAATTTGGCTCCGGAAGATATAAATACCGCCATAGAAAAGGCGGAAAAGTAACAAAGTCAGGCAAATAATAAGGACAACAAATGCAATCCAAACCTTCAAATAAAAATGGAGCTCAGTTGATCGCTCAACAGCTAGAGTCTCTTGGCATTAAGTACATTTTCGGTATTCCCGGTGCAAAAATCGATCGACTGTTCGATGCGATTGAAGACACTAACATCCAAATGATTCCGGTACGCCACGAAGCTAACGGCGCATTTATGGCGGGCGTTATGGGAAGACTAACCGGCAAAGCAGGCGTCACAATGGTTACGTCAGGCCCTGGCTGTGGAAATCTAGTTACGGGGGTGGCAACAGCAAACTCCGAAGGCGATCCGCTGATTGCTATCGGTGGTGCGGTGAAACGAACTGACCAGCAAAAACAAACACACCAGAGCATGGATACCGTCAGTATTTTTCGCTCTATAACCAAGTTCAGTGCTGAAGTGCAGCATGTGGACGCCGCAAGCGAGATCATGGCGAACGCGTTTCGTATCGCAGAGTCAGGTCGTCCTGGGGCTTGCTTTTTGAGTCTCCCCCAAGATGTTTTATCCGAGCAAACCCAAACGGACATTATTGTCCCCTCGCCTTACACACAGCCTGGTTGCGCAGACATCGCAGCAATCGAAGAAGCGGTCAGTCGAATCAGTAAAGCAAAGCGCTGTGTGGTTTTACTTGGCCTTCACGCGAGCCGCAGTCAAAACGCTGCTGCTATCGCCCGATTTCTTCAAAATACGCAGCTACCCGTTGTCGGCACTTACCAGGCCGCCGGCACGGTAGACATCAATTACTATCATCACTTTGCTGGGCGTGTCGGTTTGTTTAATAACCAACCTGGCGATGTTTTACTGCGGGACGCCGATTTAATTCTCACCATCGGCTTTAGCCCAATAGAGTATGACCCTGAGCTTTGGAACAGCCACCGCAACCCAGTGATTCACCTCGATATTGAACCAGCAGAATACCAACTTAATTATCAACCTTGTGTTGAAATCGTCGGAAACATTGCGCAGTCATTAGACAAGATGGGCAGCTATATCTCTGAATATGCTCGCCTTTCCCCAACGGCACTTTCAGTACTGGAAGAGGTAGCACTGCAACGGCAAGTGATCAAGACCTATCCCAATGTCTATCACAAGCAAGGGTTTCATCCATTGGCGCTAATTAAAGCCATGCAATCTATCATCACACCAGATACCACGCTATGCCTTGATATGGGGAGCTTCCACATCTGGATCGCTCGTTACTTAAGCTGTTTTCGAGCTCGCCAAATGCTGGTGTCTAACGGCCAACAAACGATGGGCGTTGCACTACCATGGGCCATTGGTGCCAGCCTACTAAAACCTGGTAGCAAAGTGGTATCGATATCAGGAGACGGCGGTTTTATGCAATCGAGCATGGAGTTAGAAACCGCGGTTAGACTGAACTGCAATATCGTCCATATTGTGTGGGTTGATAACGCCTACAACATGGTAGAAATGCAAGAGATCAACAAATATCAGCGCTGCTCTGGTGTGAAATTTGGACCAATTGATTTCAAGGCGTACGCCGAATCATTTGGCGCGAAAGGCTTCGCAGTGACTAGTCAACACGAATTGCTACCGACATTGAATAAAGCCATGGACGTTGAAGGACCAGCAGTGGTGGCTATCCCCGTAGATTACAGCGACAACGACAAACTGATGTTGCCGCGCACAGAGAAAAATCAAGATCCCGTTTTTGTAAGTTTCGAAGGAGAAATCGCATGAGAGGATTAAAAAATAAAGTCGCACTCGTCACTGGTTCTGCCAATGGTATTGGTTTGGCCATCGCAAAACGTTTGTATGAAGAAGGCGCAAACGTCGCTCTTGCCGATTGGAATGAAGAGCAGTTGGCAAACGCCGTTGAGGGCTTTGATAAACAGCGTGTGTCTGCGCATTCTATTGATGTTTCTGACCCAGAAAAAGTCGCAGCACTGATTTCTGATGTTGTTACCCGTTTCGGTAAACTGGATATTTTAGTAAACAATGCTGGCGTACATGTCCCTGGTTCCGTGATTGAAGGTAGTGTGGAAGACTGGAAGAAGATCTCAGGTGTAAACATTGATGGTGTTGTTTATTGCGCGAAGTTTGCTTTGCCTGAACTCTTAAAAACGAAAGGTTGTATGGTAAATACCGCGTCCGTTTCCGGTTTGGGTGGTGACTGGGGTGCCGCATTCTATTGCGCGAGTAAAGGTGCAGTGGTGAACCTTACCCGAGCGATGGCATTGGACCATGGTGCGGATGGGGTAAGAATTAACGCCGTATGCCCAAGTTTAGTAAAAACCAACATGACAAACGGCTGGCCGCAGGACATCCGCGATAAATTCAATGAGCGCATTGCGCTTGGCCGAGCAGCCGAACCTGAAGAAATTGCGTCTGTCGTGACTTTCTTGGCAAGTGATGACGCATCTTTCATTAATGGCGTAAACCTACCTGTAGACGGCGGTGCCACCGCATCAGATGGTCAACCTAAAATAGTGTAAGCATTAACACTGATTGAGCAGAATTTTTAACTGTAAGGTATCCACGCAAAAAAAGAGCCGAGTTTGTACTCGGCTCTTGTGTGCCTGTTCTTAAGCCTGCGATGTTGCTAAACCTGCCGACGCGCCGCCTAATAACACATGATTAAATTCCATTCGAGATTCTTGGGCTTGCTCAGACAGTTCTTGTTTCTTCTTTTGAGCCAACTCAAGCGCTTCGGTTAGTTGCTGTAGCTCTGTTTGCATCTCTTCTGGTAAATGATGGTCCGAAAACCCAGATTCACAGCTGTGTTCTAAGGCAAATGCGCGAATTCTCTTACGCATGCTCATCAGGGCCGCCATTGCTTCGCGCTCTTCTTCAGCCGCCTGTTGAGCTAAGTCTTTAAAGCGCTCAAATTTCGCCAAAGCCATTCCCTCTGTTGACCAAGGGTCAATTTCCGGCAGTTCTTCAATGTTAATGGTTGGCTCTTCGTATTCTGCTTGATGTTTAATATCTAGGCTCGCCGCGCGGACAAAGGACACCATCAACATCACCGAGATAACTAACAACGGTAAACCTCCCACGATCGCAGCGGTTTGTAATGTCGATAAACCTCCCATGAACATTAGGACGGTTGGCAGAAAAGACAAAGTAAACGCCCAGAACAAACGGTTCCAGCGCATCGGTTCTTCCGTCACATCATTTTGAACCACAGACGCAAGAATGTACGAGATAGAGTCAAACGAAGTCGCCGTAAAAATGATACACAATAGTGTAAAAACACCAATAACGATTGGCCCTAACGGTAATGTGTCTAACGTTGCAAAAATAGCCGCTGGCGCGCCTGATTCGTTGAGGATTGCAATGACATCAAGCTCACCCGTCAATTGCAACGATAAACCATAGTTACCTAAAACAATGAAGAATAAGAAACAACCTAAAGAACCGTAAAATATAGAACCTACGACCATCTGTTTGATCGTTCTTCCACGCGAGATACGCGCAACAAACAATCCCATACAAGGAGCAAAGACCAACCACCATGCCCAGTAGAAAATAGTCCAGTCTTGCGGGAAGTGTGTATCTGTAAACTCACCATAACCACCAAACGGCTCCGCCCAGGTAGCCATAACAAAGAAGTTAGACAACATACGACCAATTGAATCTAAGCCCGTTTCTAACATGAACACGGTTGGCCCAACGGCAAGTATAAAGAGTAACAAGCCCATCGCACCCCAGAAGTTAATGTTACTAAGGAATTTGATCCCCTTCTCAAGCCCTGCATACGCGGAGTAACCAAAAATAGCAGTACAGAGAAGTAATACAGCCACTTGGCTGAAGGTATTGTTTGGAAGACCGAAGATATGATGTAGACCACCATTGATAAGAGGTGCTGCTAAGCCAAGCGTAGTCGCCGCGCCACCCAACATACCAAAAATAAACAACACATCAATAAACTTGCCAATACCACCGTTTGCACGCTTTTCTCCTAATACAGGCATTAACGCACTAGAGATTTTCAAAACAGGTTGTTTGCGTACATAAAAGAAGTAAGCGATAGGCAGAGCAGGAATAAGGTAAATTGACCAAGCAATCGGTCCCCAGTGAAACAGACCATAAGTCGCGGCCCAGCGAATGGCTTCTTCACTGCCTGCTTTCAACTGAAATGGTGGTGATTGATAGTAGTATGCCCACTCGATACACCCCCAATACAGAATACTTGCGCCAATACCTCCACAAAATAGCATTGCAGCCCATGAGGCGTTACCAAATTCTGGTTGCTCGTCGGCTTCACCAAGTTTGATTTGGCCAAGATCGCTGAACACGGTGTAAATCATAAAACACATTGCTGCGATACCCAGTGCGAGGTATAACACACCAAGCTTATCGGTCATGAAAAATTTGGCCGAAGCTATCCAATCCGCACCTTGTGTGGGAAATAAAATTAAGGGTATAACGACGCTGAGTAAAAGAAAGAGTGAGCCTAAGAAGGTAGGCTTATCGATGAGAGAAAATGATTTGTCCATATTATATATCCTTATATTTTCAAAGGACATGATCCACATTTCTCGCAACTTCGCCAATTCACAACACTTATCGTTACCACAAGAATAATTGTCTTTAAAAGATGCATTATGTGACGCTGATTTTGTATTCATTATTTGATGCCATAGCGTTTAAATACGGCAACTTTTCTGCCACACCATCCAGCGCTCCTACCTTTAAAAACCTCAACACTGTTTGCCACCACTGAGGATTCCACAAGCTTAAACGTCGGTTCTAGATAACCCTCCAACTCCCCACTTCGCAAACAAAATGGAGGGAAGCGAGAGTGGTAATCATCATCTATAACGAAACAACCAATTAACAAACCGTCTCTTGTCAGCAATTTATCCACCATAGCAAAGTAATCTGGCCACTGGTCTCTCGGTAGTGCAGCGAGAAAGGATTGATTTTGGCGCAACATGGATGGATGCCGAACTCGCAGCCCCAGCCAATGACAGCGCTTGGCAGACGTTCAACGCCAAAGTGACATTCCCCCAAGCGGGCTACTACGAAGTTGGGGCAAAGGCGACTGATGACCAAGAGGTGGGCCAACCTTTTGCTATCACATGGAACCCGAAAGGTTACCTCAACAACACCTTCCACCGAATCGCGCTGATTGTTAAGGGTTAAACATGAAGGGGGAATAACAGTGAAAGCAACATCCTTAAATAAGCGGGTTTTCCCGCTCTCGTTTACTTTTCTCGCGCTGTTAAGTTACTCAGCCTTAGCAAACAATGACGAGTTGATAGCCGCAGGCGAACAGCAAGCGATGGTGTGTAAAGCTTGTCACCAGTTTGAAAAATGGAGGAAGTGCTTGTGGGGCTGCCTCTTTGGGGCTTAGCAGAGCGTGATATTGCCGGCTTTACAGGCTTCAATTACAGCGAAGCCATCAAACAGCATCAAGGTCAATGGGACGCAGAAAAACTGGATGCTTTTTTTGGCGTCACCACCGGAGTTTGCTCCGGGCACAAACATGGTCTTTCCCGGCGTAAAAGACCCGGGTGCGCGAGCCGCAATCATTGCATGGCTAGCAACCCAAAACCCTACACGCCACCAGATTGGAATACTGCTTCATCTGAAATGGAGGTCAAATCAGCTGGTGATGGGATATTAGCGCCAGGAGAGAATATGGAACTCGTCGCGGCAGTCTGCTCAGCCTGTCATTCGTTACACATGGTCACACAACAATGACTAAGCCGCCAACGATGAGATGAAACCTTAGACTGGATGATTGAAGAGCAAGGGATGGATGAGCTGCCGGGTGATAATCGCGAAGCCATTCTGAAATACCTTTCGACCTATTATGGGGGTAACTCCCGCCTTTAAAACTAACGCTTATTGATATTTTACATACGTATTCTTTCTGTGTGAGTATCCCCTCAACAGGAATAGAGTGAAGTAACCTCTGTTATTTCACAGTATGTATCGATGAGGTTTAAAAGATTGAAGGCAGAAGAGTTTTTTGACAACCATTACCTTTCTATTTGGGTTTTTCTTGTTGGCGTGGCAGTCATTACCTTGATTATGATGGGAGGCGGCATGGCAGTAACGTTGCTGGCAATATTGATTGACCAGTCGTCTGAGCACTTAACTACTGATACTTTCTTGGCTCTAAACTTTTCTTTTGCTGGGGTCATGACTCTACTGCTTGTTATCCCAAACATGATGATTGTTAGAGGCAAACCTAAAGCGGCAGAAATCAACTTAATCAATATTTACTTTCAGTTCCTTGTTTACGCTCTTGGCCTATTCCTTCTTGAAGATGAACATAAACTTTTTTTTGTTAGTTTTGTACTTTTTCCTATTATCGCTCTCTGGCTCATGGCATCGACCAAATATCATACATTTGTGACTTACTTTTCAGCGATTAAAAAAGAACCAGACAGTTTTCGCGAATACTTTCTAAAGAAGTCTCAGTGACGACTAACACTTCTGCCACACCATCCATTGCTCTCTGCCTTTAAAAACCTCAACACTGTTTGCCACCACTGAGGACTTCACAAGTTCAAACGTGGGCTCTAGAAAAGATGCCAGTTCCCCACTTCGCAAACAAAATGGAGGGAAGCGAGAGTGGTAATCATCATCTATAACGAAATAACCAATTAACAAACCGTCTCTTGGCAGCAATTTATCCACCATAGAGAAATATTCTGACCACATGTCTCTCGGTAGTGCTGCGAGAAAGGCCCGCTCGTAAATGACATCAAACGAGTGAGAAAAATCGGCATTAAATACATCACCCAATACGACTTTATCTTTGTAGTTACCTAACGTTGATTGCGCCATTTTTACCGCTTCTTGGCTGTAATCCATCGCGATCACGTCATGCCCATATTGAATAAAAGTGCTCAGTTCATAAGCGGCACCACACCCAGGAATAAACACTGACTGGCCTACATGAAGTGAATTGTCGAGATAATCCTTGAGTTCTTGAGGTGTCGATTGGGCATCCCAAGGCATAGTGCCTCGGATAAACAAATCATCCCAGAATTGTGTGTTAATCATTGGTGCCTGTTTCATTTACCCGCTCCCTGATTGCGGTAGTAAAAAATAAAGGGATACGCAGCGCAATGTGGTATCCCTTTTCTAGCCTTTTGTCTGTACGTTGTTAGTTTTTTATGACAACCACTTTCTACTGCACTTATGCCACCAATGAGTTAACTGCGAAGATCATTGATTAACGGCTGCTCCACTTGGTTCGGTACAAACTGGACATTGCCTTTCAGTTTGGTGACAGACTGAAGTGTCGCTTGAATGTCCTCTGCCGAGACATGAACATCATGACAGCAGAAAGTAATGGCATCGTTGAAGCCATCGCGCTCAATTTTCAAGGAGCCTTTAATATCGTGGCGACGACAGACTTCTTGGATCTGATGCGGATAAACAAACAGCCCTTTTACTTTCACCGCGGAGTCTGCTCGTCCCATCCAGCCCTTAATTCGTGCATTCGTGCGTGAAGAATCAGAACTAATCTCTAGATATGCCGATAAATCTCCCGTTGCGTAGCGAATCAGCGGGAACTTCTCATCAAGCGACGTTACAACGACTTCACCGACTTCTCCCGGTTGTACAGGAACACCATCAGGATCAACGATTTCAACAATAATATCTTCGGCAATCACTAATCCTTGTTCACCAGACACTTGATAAGCAATCAAGCCAAGCTCTGCACTTGCGTAGGCTTGAAAGACTGCAATGCCTTTTTCCTCAAACATCTGTTGCATGTCTGCTGTAACCGCTTCACCAGAGACCAGAGCTTTCTCAAAGCTAGGCTGCTCATCGTATTTCTCTTGGTACTTTTGTAGCAACGTCAGCAAATACGAAGGTGTACCAGTGTAACCATTAGGTTGAAGCTGTTTAATTGCCTCTATTTGCGCTTCGGTATTGCCTACTCCAGCCGGAAATACCGCACAGCCACAAGCCCTTGCGCCACCATCCATAATAAATCCGCCAGGAGAGAAATGGTAAGAGAGCGTGTTATGCACTAAATCACCCGCACAGAACCCAGCAGCGTGAAACGCGCGCCCCATACGCCAGAAATCGGCCTCATCCGTTTGAGCCTCATATAAAGGCCCAGGAGACTGAAAAACACGCGCCATTTGACCAATGGCAACGCTATTTAAGCCACCAAACGGCGGTTTAAGTTGCTGCTGATTTGGTACATTGAACTTACGTGTAATCGGGAACTGAGCAAGCCCTTCACGATTGTTTGCCAATGTAGGCTCTAACTCAGAAAAATGCGCTGCGTAATGTTCGCTATTGGCTTTCGAATTCTCAATCAGCGCTGGCAAACGTTGAAACAGCGACTCTTCTCGCGCCTGTAGAGACAACGATTCTTTCGCATCAAATAGTTCGTTCATCCTTGCTCCTTACAACCAACGCTTACGACGTTTGTAAGATTTCAGATTCTTAAAGCTCTTGCGATCTTCATCGCCTCCGCCAAGGTAGAATTCTTTTACGTCTTCATTGTTTAACAGTTCGTGCTTGCTGCCATCTAGTACGATTTTGCCTGATTCCATGATGTAACCGTAATCGGCCGCTTGAAGAGCGAAGTTGGCATTCTGTTCAACCAAAAGCATGGTAATGCCTTGCTCTTTGTTGATCTTGTTAATAATGCTGAATACTTCTTTAACTAGCAGCGGAGAAAGCCCCATAGACGGTTCGTCCAACAAAATCATCTTCGGTCGAGCCATTAACGCTCGGCCAATCGCTAACATTTGTTGCTCACCGCCAGACAAATAGCCCGCCAGGCCAGTGCGCTCTTTGAGTCGCGGGAAATAGTCAAACACCATTTCGATGTCTTGTTCAACTTCGTTGTCAGTGCGTGTATAAGCGCCTAAGCGAAGATTTTCTATTACCGTCATATCTTCAACAATTCGGCGCCCTTCCATAACTTGGAAGATGCCCGAACGGACGATCTCTTCCGGGCTTTTGTTGTCTATACGCTCGCCCATGAAGTTGATTTCGCCGCGCGTCACTTCACCATCTTCGGTTTTCAATAAACCAGAAATGGCTTTCAACGTTGTGGATTTACCCGCACCGTTGGCGCCCAGTAAGGTCACAATCTGCCCTTTTGGAACTTCTAAACTCACACCGCGAAGTACTAGTATTACTTCGTCGTAGACGACTTCAATGTTGTTCACTGAAAGCAGTATTTCTGCCGGTTCGATATTCGTTGCTAATTCAGCCATCAAACTACTCCTTGCTAGGGTGAGAGTGTTCTCTCACCCATCCTTATTTTCAGTAAGCTTTGTTATTAATAAGTCGTAGATTAGTAACCTAGCCAATCGTCACGACGTGACAATGTCACCTGAGATACTTTCTTAATATCAACTGCGCCGCCATCGTTGTTGCCCATAAAGACGTTCACGGTTGTTGTGCCTCGGTGATCTTCCGGTTTCCAGTTCGCAGGGACACAAACACCTTCTAAGCCTTGTGGTACCCAGTTGTCATGGACATACATGCCCTTCTTGATGTTTTCACCTGTGATGCCACCGTTGTCTTTCGCCCACTCCATTGCTTCTTTCATATAGAACGCAGAACAAATACCGCGAATGTAATGGTGAGTTCTGAATTCGCCCGGCTCTGATTCAGACTGCTTAGAAATCTCACGGACCAGTTTCATGCCTTCATTATCATCTCCCCAAAACGCTGTCATACCTGGGAAAACGTAATCTTTAAGGCCATCGCCTGCTGCTTCAAGCACTGGCTTATCGCCGCCCCAAATGTTTGCCATGTACTGGAACTCTGTCCCAACCGTGTTACAAGACTTCACTAGTGAGATAACCGAGCTACCGATATTAGCAATGTAACCGTAGTTGGTGCCTGACTCTTTCAGCGACAAACATTGCGCTTTGAAGTCCCCTGGTTTTAGTGACACAACGACTGGGTTTTGCACATCAAAACCAAGCTCTTTGGCGTACTCTGCACACGCTTCTTTTGGCGCATTCGGGAATGGATGGTTATCGCCAATGTGCGTAAATTTCGGCGCACCTTGATTGCCCTTAGATTCCCAATCTTCTTTCGCCCACTTAACTAGCGCACGGCACGCATCTGAGTACGACGCACCATAAAAGAAATTATAAGGCGCTGGTTTCGCGGTTTTTGGGTTTTTGCCAGTTGGGTCAGTTAAGTGACCAGAGTAAGAAGCAGAGAACACCGGCACTTTGTCTTTGGTAACAAACGAAATAAGTGCTTCGGTATCCGCCGTACCCCAACCTTGCAGCGCAACCATGTCTTTACGCGCCACCCAACGTTTATAGTTGGAAATCGCCACTGGTACTTTGTACGCCATGTCTACTGTTTCAAATTCGAGCTCGGTACCGTTAATGCCACCGTTTTGGTTAATCCAACGCAATGCGTCTCGCACGCCAGAACCATAAGGCTTGCTTACATAGGCAGTTGGTCCAGAAAAGTCGACTAATTGCCCGACAAACACAGAATCTTTTGCCCAAGTTGCGGTAGTAAACAGTGCAGATGACAGCACCAACGTTGTCGCTAAATGTCCTTTGTTCATAACTCGTTGTCCTTGTTATTGAGGTATATTCCACTTAATTCCACGTTAATATGAGAACGGATAGTGTTTCCAATATGCTCGAATCTGTTGCCAGCGATGCGATAATCCTTGAGGTTCGAAAATGAGGAACAGCATGATGACTAAACCAATCGCCATCTCTTTGAAGTAAGCCAGACCATCAGTGAAAGCGGTGGTATCACCAAACGCTGAAAGCCCCGTTACACCAAACTCCAAAACTTCAGGCAGCAATACGATAAATATCGTCCCCATCAATGTGCCTTTGACTGAACCCAAGCCACCAATGATGATCATTGCCAAGAACTGGATAGACATCATGATGGTGAAGCCTTCTGCTGATACAAACCCTAGATAATGTCCGTAGAGTGCCCCCCCGATGCCTGCATAGAATGCACACACTCCAAATGAGAGCAGACGATACTTGGTTAGGTTGATGCCCATGATCTCTGCTGACAAATAGTGATCTCGTACTGAGACAAACGCGCGACCGTCACGAGAACGGATTAAGTTTGATGCCCACATATACATGAAGATCAGCGCAAACAGAGCGATGTAGAAGAAGCTTTCGTCAGTCGTAAACTCCAAGCCAAACAAATTAATTGGGTTCGCGCTTGCACCGTATGAGCCGCCACTGAACCAATCTGCGCGAGCAAAGAAGTCCTCTAGAATAAACTGCGCCGCCAACGTTGCGATAGCTAGGTATAAACCTTTAATTCGAGCCGCTGGCAGACCAAACAGCATCCCCACAATCATGGTTAAGTAACCCGCGAGCGGAATCGCAAACACGACTGGAATGTTAAACTGGTTATTTAGCCAAGCCGATGCAAAGGCGCCAAAGCCAAAGAACGCACCGTGACCTAGCGAAATTTGTCCGGTAAAACCAACCAGAATGTTTAAGCCCAATGCCGCGATACCGAGGTATGCAATCTGAATAAACAGGTTTAGGAAGTAAATATCCAAGACCAGCGGTGCTGCCAGCATGGCGATGACACCTGCAATCGCAAGGCTTCTGATGGTTTTGGTTTCAAAAATTGGCGTATCGCTTTTGTATGTGGTTCGAAAATCCCCACATGGGCGCATGCTAAGTTGAGCCATGTTATTTCTCCTTAAATACGCTCAATATCTTTGGTACCAAACAGGCCATATGGCTTGAAGGCAAGAATGATTAACAGCACATAGAATGGTGCGATGTTGTACAGGTTACCCACTTGCAGGTATTGGCTATCAAAAAACTCAGCCAAGTTTTCTAGCACCCCGATGGTAATACCACCGACAATTGCGCCGACCACCGAATCTAAGCCACCTAAAATAACGGCTGGGAAAACTTTGATACCAATAATGGATAGCGCGTCAGATACGCCGTTAACGATACCGATAACAATCCCTGCTGTTGCAGATACCATTGCCGAAATGGCCCAACTGATGGCGAACACTTTCTTGATGGAAATGCCAAGACTCTGGGCTACTTGCTGGTTGAATGCCGTTGCGCGCATTGCCAGACCCATTTTGCTGAATTTGAAGAACCAGTAGAACGCGCCCATGATGAGCATTGAGAAGATCAAGCTCAGAATGTAAGCAAACTCAACATTCAAACCTCCGATATTCACCACGTTGGTTTCGAACACTTGCGGGTACGACACAGCCGAGACACCGAATATCCACTTCATCAGCGCTTGGAAAAACATCGATAGACCAATGGTCACCATGATCACAGAGATAATCGGTTCACCAATCAACGGTCTGAGCACAATGGTTTGCACGGCGATACCAAAAATCATCATGAACGCGAGCGTGAGTAAAAAGCCAATAAAAAACGGTAACTGTAGGTGCACCAATGCCGCCCAACATACCCATGCGCCAATCAACAGGAACTCACCCTGAGCAAAGTTGACCACCTGGGTCGATTTGTAAATCAATACAAAGCACATGGCGACAACGCCATACAACATGCCAACGATCACGCCATTAATGACGAGTTGCAGTAATAAATCCGTATTCACTATGCGATCCTCCGTTGTTCGCTATCCACTAGTGTTGGCTCATGCTCAATAAGCGTTTCAATAACTAGCGACGTTTGAATGCGTGTTTTGGTGCCATCTTGATAAGTGATCACTGTATCGACATCGACTTTTGGATCGTCGCTGTAGATGGTTTCGATGATGTCTCCGTATTTCTCTGCAACCACACCACGGCGTACTTTACGTGTGCGAGTTAGCTCTCCATCGTCGGCATCCAGCTCTTTGTAAAGTAGAATGAATTTGCTGATCTTCTGTGCATCCGGTAGGGATTCGTTCACTTTTTGAACTTCTTCACGAATCGCTTGGTACACTTCTGGTTGAGCAGATAAGTTGGTGTAGTTGGTAAATGCCAAGCCGCGTTGCTCTGCCCACTTCGCGACGATCGCATAGCGAATACAGATGATGGCAGACAGCCAAGGTCGACCTTTACCTACCACCACGGCTTCTGCAATAAACGGCGAGAACTTGAGTTTGTTTTCGATAAACTGTGGCGAATAACGGTCGCCATGGCTGGTTTCCGACATATCTTTCAGACGATCAATCACCACCAAGTGACCGGAATCTTTAAAATAGCCCGCATCGCCTGTGTGCATCCAACCATCTTGAACATCTTCATCATATGCTGCTTGGTTGTTTAAGTAGCCAGTAAACATGCCTGTACTTTTCGCGATGATTTCACCAACGCCATTGCTGTCCGGGTTGATGACTTTCACTTCTGCATTATCAAACGCAACACCAACGGAATCGTAATCCACATCATCCGCTTGGTGCACGGTGTATGCGCCACACATTTCGGTCTGACCATAAAGCTGCTTAAGTGGCACACCAATAGCTTGTAGGTAACGGAAAGTATCCGGTCCCATCGCCGCACCGCCGGTTGCCGCAGATGTCAGGTTCGAAAACCCTAAACGGTCACGCAGAGCACGCAGAAGAATCCATTCAGCCAACTTAGAGCGTTTACCCTGCTCCAGCGCTTTGTTGGCTAAGCTCATGCCCAGTTTGTACATCTTTTGCTTAAACGGTGTCGAATCCATCATTCGTGCAGACACGTCTGCCACAATGTTTTCCCACACACGTGGCGCTAACAGCACAAAGTTTGGACCGATTTCACGCAAGTCGGACATCATGGTTTCTTGTTCTTCCACAAAGTTAACGATTTGACGAGAAATCAACGCCTGACCAACCACGTAAACCTGCTCCATAATCCAAGGCAAAGGCAGAACAGAAACGTAGTTGTCGCCTGGGGAACGAGGGTCTGCACGCAAGTAAGCCGCACAGTGATCCAAGAACGTGCCACTGTGTAGCTGAGCCAATTTTGGTTTAGAAGTCGTACCCGACGTAGTACAAAGAATTGAAAGATCGCTGCCTTTGGTTTCAACAACCATATTGAGATATTTGTCTGGGTCCGCTTTATCAATCAGCTGACCTTTTTTGTAGACCTGTTCAACATCAATTAATCTTGGATCATCGTATTTACGCATTCCACGAGGATCGCAGTAAATAATGTATTCAACGCTAGGAATTTCATCACCAAGCTCAAGCAGCTTGTCGCATTGCTCTTCATCTTCGGCAATCACGACTTTTGCTTTTGCATAGTTGATAAGGTACGCCACCTCTTCGTGCATAGAATCTTGATAGATGCCCAGCGAGAAACCTTTGATCGCATGTGCCGCTAACTCGCCCCATACCCATTCAGGGCGGTTATCACCTAGCAAACCAACGACATCTTGCTCACCAATACCCAAATCTCGTAGTGCCAGTGCCATCCACTTGACGCGGTTTTCATAATCCTTCCAAGTGAACTCTCGCCATATACCAAACTCCTTTTCACGCATTGCGACTTGTTCGGGCCAGTTCTTGGCATTGTGTTGCAACACTTTTGGAAAGGTATCTAAGCGGGTTATATCTGCCCAATCATTATGTTGCTGTGCCATTATGCACTCTCCTCTAATGTCGGTAACTCTTCGCCTAAGTACGCTTGTTTCACATGTGGGTTGGCCATCACTTCTTCAGGCTCACCCGTAGCAATGTGTTTACCGAAATCCAAAACCAAAACGCGATTAGAGATGTCCATGACCACGCCCATGTCGTGCTCAATCATGATGATCGTGATATCTAATTCTTCATTCAGATCCATGATGTAACGTGCCATGTCTTCCTTTTCTTCCAAGTTCATACCTGCCATTGGTTCATCAAGCAGCAGTAACTTAGGTTTTAAGGCAATGGCACGAGCAAGCTCTACACGCTTACGTAAGCCGTAAGATAGCGTGCCTGCAGTCGCTTTTCGGATGTGCTGGATTTCTAGAAAATCGATCACGTCTTCCACATATTTGCGGTGCGCCATCTCTTCTTTCTGCGCATTGGAGAACCAATAGAGTGGCCCCGTGACGAAGTTATTTTTCAGTAGGTGGTGTCGGCCAACCATGATGTTGTCCAGTACCGACATATGAGAAAAGAGCGCTAAGTTTTGGAAGGTTCTTCCCAGCCCTAACTCAGCTCGTTGGCTTGGTGTACGTTTAGTTACGTCATCTCCAGCGAAGATTACAGAGCCTTTGTTTGGTGTGTATCGACCAGAGATGCAATTGAGCATTGAGGTTTTACCTGCACCGTTTGGACCAATGATTGAAAAGATTTCCTTTTCATTCACATGGAAGCTCACATCAGTTAAAGCTTTCACCCCACCAAAAGCCAATGAAATATCGTTTACCTGCAACAGAGGCGATTCCGATACCATAGTTGATCTCCCTTTCGTTATTTTAAGTGCGTTCCATTGAGCACTATTTGATCAAACCTAACTTTGATACTGGTAACCGCTTTTACACCTATGCATCAACTTTGTATTCAGTTTACGTAAACGTCAATTTAAAATCAGAATAGTGCCTGAAAGATTAAGTTGCAATCGAGTTCATCGAGAAAGATTTGAACTAACGCAAACTTTAAGTAAATAAATTGTTAATAAAAATTATTCTCAAACGCTTACATATTTGGATAGTTAGGACCACCACCACCTTCTGGCGGAGTCCAAGTAATATTTTGACTTGGATCTTTGATGTCGCAGGTCTTACAGTGGATACAGTTGGCCGCATTTATTTGAAGCTCTGGCTGCTGCTCCCCCTGTACGATTTCATACACGCCAGCCGGACAATAGCGCTGTGCTGGCTCTGCATATAATTCAAGGTTCTGCTCAATAGGAATCCGCTGGTTCTCCAGTCGTAAGTGGCATGGTTGATCTTCCTCATGGAAGATATTGGATAGATAAACAGAAGAGAGGCGATCGAAACTTAACACGCCATCAGGCTTCGGATAGACAATTTCATTGCTGTTTTCCGCCAATAACAGAGACTGATGATCAGGCTTATCACAGCGGATATGCCACTTAGCTTTGCCTTTTAATACGTTATGTTCCAGCAGCGCTAAACCACCGCCCAGCCACGATCCAAAGCGGTGAATACCACTTGAGAAGTTACGTGCTTGATAAAGCTCTTCATACAGCCAAGACTGTTTGAAATGCTTTTGATAATCAGCAGTAACTGACTGACTCTCAAGGGCTTCACATACTGCTTCAGCGGCAAGCATGCCAGATTTCATTGCGGTGTGTGTGCCTTTGATTTTAGCGCCGTTAAGTGTTCCTGCATCACAGCCAATTAACAAGCCACCAGCAAACTGCTGCGTGGGAAGCGAATGAAAGCCGCCCTTGGTGATCGCTCTCGCGCCATAGCTAATACGCTTCCCATTTTTGAGGTATTGCTCAATCAACGGGTGGTGTTTAAAACGTTGAAACTCATCAAATGGACTCAAGTGCGGATTCTTATAATTCAAGTCAACAATCAACCCGACGGCAACTTGGTTTCCCTCTAAATGGTAGAGATAACTGCCACCTGTAGCTTCATTTGATAACGGCCAACCTAATCCGTGCACTACTAAACCTTGCTGATGCTGCTCTGATGGGATTTCCCACAGCTCTTTAAAACCGATAGCGTAGTGTTGAGGCGTTTTCTCTTCAGCAAGATTAAATCGGTTAATCAACTGCTTACCAATATGCCCCCGTGCGCCTTCAGCAAATAAAGTAAACTTCGCTCGTAGTTCAATACCAGGTTCGAAATTTCCTTTTTGCTCACCATTTTTATCTAATCCCATATCGCCCGTGATCACGCCACAAACACGACTATCTTCATCGATGATCGCTTGACTGGCGGTAAAACCTGGGTAGACCTCCACCCCCAAGTTCTCAGCCTGCAACGCCATCCATCGGCATAGACTGCCCAAACTTATGATGTAATTACCTTTGTTATGTAACGTATTAGGCACCGCCCAAGAAGGCAGTTCATGACCATTGATGTCATTGCCTAGATAGTAGGTTTTATCTTGGTTTACTTTGGTATTGAGCGGAGCGCCTTTCTCTTCCCAGTCGGGAAAAAGCTCATCCAAACTCCGCGTTTCAAACACCGCACCCGATAAAATATGCGCTCCAACTTCAGAACCTTTTTCTACCACGCAAACAGAGAGGTCTTGTTTTTTTTCTGCTGCTAATTGTTTGATTCGGCATGCCGCAGACAAGCCTGCGGGACCTGCGCCTACAATCAGAACATCAAATTCCATGCAGTCTCTTTCCATGATTGCATTCCTTTTTCTTTGCATGTTGCCAACTTGTTAATCAACAATATATTTAAAGTTGACGCAAACGTAAAGGTAAATTAACATCATTTTAAAGACGTCATCACATCGTCTTCACTGTTAACACATAGTCTTCACTGTAAAAGGAATCTAACGTGAAAATACTAGTGCCAATCAAAAGGGTCATTGATCCCTACGTTAAAGTTCGCGTGAAAGCGGACCATAGCGATGTTGAAACCAATAACGTCAAGATGACGATTAATCCATTTTGCGAAATAGCCGTTGAAGAAGCCGTACGACTAAAGGAGCAAGGTATTGCAGATGAAGTCATCGTTGTCAGTGCCGGCGGTAGCCAGTGTCAGGAGCAACTACGTACCGCGCTTGCATTAGGCGCCGATCGCGCTATTCATGTCGATACTGAAGACAAAATAGAGCCATTGGTCGTCGCTAAGCTGCTCAAAGTTCTGGTTGAGCAAGAACAAGCACAGCTTGTGATTACGGGTAAACAATCCATTGATACTGACAACAACCAAGTGGCTCAGATGCTGGCCGCCCTACTTGACTGGCCTCAAGCAACTTTCGCTTCCGACGTGAAGATTGAAGATCAAAAAGTTCAGGTCGTGAGAGAAGTGGACGGCGGCTTGATGACGGTCGCGATGAACTTACCTGCGGTGATCAGTACTGACTTACGCCTGAATGAACCGCGTTTTGCCTCTTTGCCTAATATCATGAAAGCTAAGCGCAAGCCGTTAGATACCATTACACCTGACAGTCTGGGTGTTGAAGTGGTATTTAGCCAAACCATTCAAGAAATCACACCGCCAGCGCAAAGAAAAGGTGGCATCAAGGTTGAATCTGTCTCAGAGCTTCTCGATAAGCTGCGTAACGAAGCGAAGGTGATTTCATGAAGAACTTAATCATAGCAGAGCATGACAATAACCAATTGCATGCGGACACACTCAAAGTGGTTAATGCAGCAAAACAAGCCAGCCAAGACAATGTTTTGATCGTAGTGGGCCACCAGTGTGAAGAAGTCGCTCAGCAAGCTTGTCGCGTTGATGGTATATCAAACGTAATTTGTGTCGATGATGAGCAACTTAAGCATCAATTTGCCGAGAGTATCGCACCTATTGTAGTGAGTATTGCTGAAGGTTTTGACGCAATCTGGGCTAGCTCATCATCAAAAGGGAAAGACCTTGCACCGCGAGTAGCAGCGAGGTTCGGCGTTGGGCAAATTTCCGATATTGTCCAAGTTATCGATGAAAACACTTTTATCCGCCCTATTTACGCGGGAAACGCATTTGCCAAAGTGACCACCAGCGACAAGGTTCGCGTCATCACCGTGCGCGCGTCTGCGTTTGAGCCGGTTACTTGTCACAACCAAGCTGATATTAAGCATCAGCAGGTCACTATCTCAGCTCCAATGGTTGAATTGGTTTCTGTCGATAAAACCGTGTCAGAACGTCCTGAATTAAGCGCGGCAGAGGTGGTTGTGTCAGGTGGACGCGGGGTCGGTAGCAAAGAGAACTTCGCGTTGATCGAACAAGTTGCCGATAAACTAGGTGCTGCCATTGGCGCTTCTCGCGCGGCGGTTGATGCCGGGTTTGTTGCCAACGACTTACAAGTGGGTCAAACCGGTAAAATCGTTGCACCTAAGCTTTATATAGCGGTTGGGATTTCCGGTGCCATCCAGCATCTTGCAGGAATGAAGGAATCCAAAGTGATTGTCGCGATCAACAAAGATCCAGAATCTCCTATCTTTGAAGTTGCCGACTATGGATTGGTTGGTGATTTATTCGAGGTACTACCTCAGCTTGCCGAACAACTTTAAACGATCAGATAAGGGGCGAACACTGCTATGTTCGCCCCTTTATTTTGTTTTGGTCATATTCAAAAGAATTGAAATTAGAGGGACCTATGCCAAAATCTGCACCTATTTGGTCACCATCTGCTGAGCGCGTCAGCAATAGCAACTTATTACGGTTCATCGAAAAGGTTAATAAAGACAAAGCCGAAGGTACCGTAATCAACAATTACACGTCTCTACACCAGTGGTCCATTGAGCACAATGATGAATTTTGGCGACATACTTGGCAGTTTTGCAACGTAATCGGAGATATGGGTTCGCAAGTCAAGAGCCTTGGCAGTCCCAAATGGACACCAACAGGTTCTAATCATCATCATGTAAATAGAGACACAGTATGGTTTGCTGACGCCACGCTGAACTACGCAGAGAACCTCCTATCTCAGGCTGAACAATCACCAGAGCGTGAGTTTATTGTTTTTAGCAATGAAAGCGGTGAACACCGACAACTCACCGGTAAACAGTTGCTTGAACAAGTTTCTGCCATTCAACAATGGCTACTCAATTGTGGTGTCGGTAAAGGCGATGTCGTTGCGGGTTATTTGCCCTACCTTCCTGAAACCGTTATTGCCATGCTGGCCACCACCAGTCTTGGTGCCATTTGGACTTCAACCTCTCCTGATTTTGGTATCGATAGCGTCTTAGAGCGTTTTGGTCAGGTCAAGCCGAAAGTTCTTTTTTGCTGTGATGGCTACCAGTTCGGAGGCAAAGCTTTCGATATGACGGACAAGAACACCACTCTTAGTAGTAAGTTAAGCAGTGCCTCCGAAGAGACTACTATTAGCGTATGCCAAATCGAATATTTACAAAACGCTGAGAGTGCTAGCACTTCTGAGTTTGTTTCTTGGTCCGATATTACTCACCACTTTTCTCCACAATCAATTCAATATCAACCAACGCTGTTTAATGACCCGTTATTCATTTTGTATTCTTCTGGTACAACAGGTCAACCTAAGTGTATTGTCCATTCCGCAGGCGGTACCTTGCTCAATCACCTCAAAGAACATCAACTGCATTGCGACATCAAATCGCAAGACAAGGTTTTCTACTACACAACATGTGGTTGGATGATGTGGAACTGGCATGTTTCCGCTCTTGCGAGTGGTGCAGCCTTAGTGATTTACGACGGTAGTCCGGTTTACCCTGATCACTCCATCTTATGGCGATTAGCAGAAGAACATAACGTGTCGCTGTTTGGTACTTCAGCGAAATACTTAGAAGCACTGGAACAGGCAAACTGCTCTCCAAAACTAGAACATAACCTGAAGTCACTCAAAACTCTTTGCTCAACTGGTTCGGTGCTTTACCCAGAACAATTTAGTTATGTCTATCAGCACATCAAGCAGGACTTGCATCTCGCTTCTATCGCTGGCGGCACGGATATTTGCGGATGCTTTGTACTGGGAAACCCTATCTCACCAGTTTACAAAGGTGAATGCCAAGGCGCAGGGCTGGGAATCGACGTGCGTGTTTTGGACGACGAGGGAAAAACCATTACACAGCAACGCGGCGAACTAACTTGCAATAACTCACTACCTAACTTCCCTATTGGCTTCTGGCACGACAACGGCGAACGCTATCACAACGCTTATTGGAGCAAGTTTACCGATATCTGGCACCATGGCGACGATGTGATGCAAACCGAACATGGCGGCTTCATTTTTTATGGCCGTAGTGACGCAACCTTAAATCCAGGCGGCGTACGCATCGGTACCGCTGAAATCTATCAGCAAGTGAACGCGTTACCCGAGGTTGAAGACTCCATCGCTGTCGGCAAGTTAAACCAGCAGTCTGAAGAAATCTGGTTACTAGTAAAACTCGCTCACAACGTCGAGTTAACCCAACAACTCACCGATTCAATTCGCCAAACATTGAAAACAAAATGTTCACCGCGCCATGTCCCACGACAAATTTTTGCCATCAGTGATATTCCTAAAACGCGCTCAGGCAAATTGGTTGAGCTAGCAGTGAAACAATTGGTAAACGGACAAGCTGTAAAAAACATTGGTGCTATTGCTAACCCAGAAGTGCTGGAAGAAATTAAAACGCTTTTCAACATAGAAAGTGGCGCCACTGTCAATTAGAGACTCAACAAGTCTTCCAACAATACAGACGGGTATAACCTAACTGTATTTTTAGCTCGCTCGATAACTCCTCCCCACTTTCGTGGAAACTGCGCGAAATATGCTTCATGTACACAAAAAAGGTGAGATAATTATATCTCACCTTTGAGCCATATGAGCTGGAGCATTAGTTGGGGGTTAAGCTTTTATCAGTTGGCTCATATCTTCGCGAACTTGTGGCACCGTTAAACCAACGATGATTTGAAGGCTCTCTTTATTTCTAACAATATTCACCGCTCCGTGCTGTGTGAAAAATGCGTTCTCCTTTACAAGAGAGACATCTTTAACTTTAACACGCAGACGCGTCGCGCAATTAGTTAACAAGTCAATGTTTTCTTTTCCACCCAAACCTTCAATAAAGGCACTAGCTTGTGACGGACTTGCGCTACTGTTATGGACCGCTTTCGCTTCTTTGTAGTCAGCTTTGGAATACAACTTACTATCTGCACCTTCACGTCCCGGAGTAAGTATGTTGTATTTTAAAATAAGCGCGCGAAACGTAACAAAGTAAACACCAGTAAACATGAGACCAATAATAATCTGAATCACGTATGTTCCTGCATGGTTACCAGCCAAAGGCAACCAGTTTTGGAAAATGAAGTCTATCAAGCCAGTCTGAAAGTTACCGGAAACACCAAACATAAAGGCGATCGTTGCCATTGTCGCAGATAACAACGCATGCAAAGCAAACAGCGCAGGTGCGATAAATAAGAATGTAAACTCTATTGGTTCGGTGATCCCTGTAAGAATTGCTGTGATTGCGGCTCCGAGCACTAACCCCATCACCATCTTTTTATTTTCTTTTTTCGCAACTGAATAGAGTGCTAGTGCGATACCCGTACAACCAAACACTTTACCCATTCCCGTCAACATCAAACCTCCCTGAGGAAATTGTGTCGTTAAACTTTCCGAGCTCTGGGCGAATGTCTGTATATTTTGAATCCAATAGGCAACCGTTCCGCCATCGACTGCAACTGGCCCATAAAAAACGGGACCATATACGAAATGATGCAACCCCGTTGGTATCATGATTCGCTCTAAAAACGTAAATAGCCATACCCCTAACGATCCAGCAGAAACCAAAAATGATTGCAGATTATTAATACCATGCTGAATACTTGGCCAAGTCAAACAAGTTAGAATTGCCATCACGACCATAATTGGGAAGCTAATGATCACAACCAATGGCGTTCCGCCAAATACAGCCGCCCAATCCGGTAGCTTTTTATCAAAGAATCGGTTGTGAACCCAAACAGAGAGACTTGCAATTAAAATGGCACCTAGCAAGTTGGTATCAAGCGTTAGAATGCCACCAACTTCAGTCAAACCTCGCTCACCTTCCGTATAGTTAACGCCCAGTTCTGGTCCCCAAAATTGAAGGATTCCACCAATAACGTAGTTAAACGTAATGTAGGAAACGAGTGTTGCAAGTACAGCGCGACCAGATGCTTTTTTAGCTAAAGCGATAGGTAACCCAACGGCAAAAATAAGTGCCATATTTTTAAATACAGCGAGAGATGCCTGTAAAATGATCGTCGAGACTTTAACCCAAGCACTCCCCTCTAGTGCCCAAGGAAACACTTCTTGATTTAACAGCACAACAGAGAAACCCAATAACATGCCCGCTGCTGGAAATAATAGAACGGGAACAAACATCGCGGCCCCGAACCTTTGAATAATGTCTTTCATATAAACCTCTTGTTTCATTCACGGAGCCTACAAGTAGGCCCCGAACGTCCAGTTGTTATTGAAAAAATTGAGGAAGGTAGGCTTTATTTTCTTCTAGTAATTGTTTTGTTATTTCTTTAGCTTTTGGCACATTAACCACGGTACGGTTAAGTGTGAGTGCATTAATCAGCTTTTGCTGACTTCCTTCGTACCAAGCATCCACGACTAATTTCTCGTAACCAAGTTGGCTCTCAATCATGGCTTTTTGGAAGGTTGGGATTTTTCCTACAGTAAAAGCTTTCGGTCCATCACTAGTTAGCGCAGCTGGAACTTCTACCATGGCGTCATTTTGTAAATTTGTAATAGCACCATTATTCGGTACGATGACGAGATACACATCGCTCAAGTTGTAGGCAAGCGAAGCCGCGACTCTCACCATGTATCGACCATGGATATCGGCATGCAGTGTTTCGTGCTTCGTGGTGCCCGCTTCAATTATTCTTGCGTTCAATTCGAACACTCGTTTCTCACGGCCGTTAATTACCTGCCTTGCGCGAGTATTATTGATATCCTCTTTCGCCACCATTTTTTCAGGGTACAAATAGTATTGAAGATACGTATTCGGCAAAAACTCTGGATTATCAGCAAGCATTGTTCTCATGTTTTTGAATGTGGCTTGCCACGATGGGTCATCCGCTATTTCCGCATCAACCGCACTGATCCCTTCTTTTAGGATGATATTTTTAATTTTATCCGTTAAGTCTTCACCCTGTTTGTTACGAATTTTGGTAAACCAGCCATAGTGATTAAGCCCAAAATATTCAGGAACAAAGTCCCAAATTTCACACCCTAACAATTGCGCATAGCTGACCATAATCGCTGCTGGCATATCACAAATATTTAGAATTCGCTTATCATGCGGAAATTCACGATTTAAAGCTTCAGCGACAATTGCCGCTGGGTTGGTGTAATTAAGAATCCACGCATCTGGACACGTTTGTCGGATCTCGTTCACTAGCTGGATCATATCGCCGATAGAGCGAAGTCCATATGCCATTCCTCCCGCGCCACATGTCTCTTGCCCAACACAAGAGTTGGATAGCGGGATTTGTTCATCGCGCTCGCGCATGGCCAACCCACCAGTGCGGATCTGTATAAAGAAAAAGTCCGAATCTGCGAATGCGACAGATTTATCCGTTGTATAAACAAACTCTTCAACTTCTGGATAGTGTTCTCGCAATAGAATTTCAGTAGCTAATGCATTCGACTCTTGGCGTTTCTCATCTATGTCGTAAAACACGACTTTTGCGAGTGGAAAGTTATCTTTTTCGGCAATAAGGCTGTTCATCATACCAAGTGTGTATGTACTGCCAGCACCAACAATCGTTAATTTTTGACGTTTCATTTCGCTACCTCAAATGTTTATCCTGAAAATGTATAAAGTAAGTATTAATACTTTTATGATACATTTAAAGTATAAGCACAAAGATACGAGATAAAAATCACACAAAGATCCTAAGGAAAAGTATTAACTACATCTCGGATCACATTCTTGCTATCATGATCCAAGACTTAGCGAGGTATTATGAAACCCAAATACATAGACATTGCGGAACGATTAGAAAAAAAGATCAAAGATGGGGAACTACAACCGAAATCGATGCTTCCAAAAGAGAGTGATTTGCAAGAAGAGTTTTCCGTAAGCCGCGTAACCATCAGAAAAAGCTTACAAATTCTGGTCGACAATAATTTAATTAGTCGGACAAGAGGTAGTGGAACTTATGTAAACGATCTAAAAGCCCAACATGATGCCTTACATTTGCTGGGTTTTATCGAGGAAGTCAGTAAACAGGGGAAAACGCCTAGCTCTCAAGTCATAAAGTTCGAACTTAAAAAGCCGAATGAGCAGGTTGCTAAGCAGTTAAATCTCTCGCCCAATGATGATACATATGAAATACATAGACTCAGATGTATTAATGATGAGCCTGAAATTTACGAAGTCACTCATATGCCAGCAATGTTATTTCCAGACTTGAGCATAGCCATAATGAATGGTTCTAAATATGAGTACATTGAAAATAGCAAAGGATTGAAAATTGCGAAAAGCAGTCAGTCTGTCAAACCGTACTTGTTAGATGCAGAGACGGCCTCATACCTGAATGAATCAGAAGCTTCCCCTATTCTAAAAGTTGAGTCCACTGGTTACCTAGAAGATGGTCGTGCATTTGAATATACCGTCAATTACTTCCGACTTCATCAATACAGCTTCGAGTTTATTTCAACTAGGGCGTAGTACTATTCGACGCTAATGGTTAATCATTGCGCCAAATCTTATATCCGACCTCTCGCATTGCTCTGCCGAGCAGGTGGGAGGCGACTGGCGCAGTGAGAACGATAAACAACATCGTACCGATAACCCGAGAGATCACGGTAACTTCAGGGAGTGAGAAAGCGACCGCTAATAACAAGCAGCTCACTCCGACAGTTCCAGCTTTGGTCGCTGCATGCATTCGGGTATACAAATCAGGAAGCCTCAGGACACCTAGACTTGCAACCAAGGTCAACAATGTTCCTAAGCATAAAAATAGTCCAATCAACACGTCCATTATTCTTTCTCCTTTCTTTTAACGATCAAACGTGCAAATGCGATCGTGCCGAGAAATGCGACCAAACCTAATGTAATGGCGATGTCTAACAGAGCGTCCTCACCGCTGTCTAAGGTGTAAACCGTAATAAATCCGATAGTGATAAATGAAATCAGATCTAACGCCACAACTCGATCAGCTAGCGTTGGTCCTAGAATTAAACGAGCAAAAGCCATAACAAAGCTGAGTAGTAGCCCAGAATAGGCAAAAGTGACCGTTATTTGCAGCCAACTATCCACGCGTCACCTCCAAAATTCGATGCTCTAACCCATCTTTAATTCCGCGAATAACCTCTTCATGTTCAGGTGCAAACATGGCATGAACGATAAGATACTTTTTATCAGCCGTAACATCCAAACTAAGCGTGCCCGGTGTTAAAGAAACCATGTTCGCCAGTAATGTGATTTCTAGATCAGAATCGACCTCCAGAGGGACATAAACGATATCAGGCTGACTCAAATGAGTAGGTGTCACGACGTCCCACACCACTTTCGCAACCGATATAACCATTTCATAAGCGAAGTACACCAATAACTTCAATGCAGATGCAAAACGTTGAAAATAGCTCGTTTTCAATCCAAATGGTTGACTCAACCTTAAAGCAAAAAAACCGACCGTAAATCCGACAACAAAATTCAGACTCGAATAGCTGCCATTAAGCATCATCCACGCTAATGCTAAGAAAAAATTGAGGAATAGATAGATCATGCATTTCCTCCTAACACCACTCTGATGTATTCAGTCGGATTTAACAGTTGTTCTGCAGCTTGAACGGAAAATTGATAAAAAGGCTCCGCCACTAAGCCAATGATTAGCGTCAACGTTGTCAATACAATAATTGGAACGCAGTACAACCAATGTACTTTGGCCTGCAGAGTCTGTTCTGGCTTCTCTCTAAATGGCTTTTTCCAAAATGCCTCACTCCAAATTTTCGTCATCGAGTAGACAGTAAGCAACCCCACCAATAACGCGGTACCTGCTAACCAGTAATACTCAGCCTGTATGCTCGACTTGATGACCAATAGCTTTCCCCAGAAACCCGATAGCGGTGGGAAACCGGCCAGAGAAAACGCAGGGACAAGAAACAAGAACGCTAACCAAGGCATAGCTTTGTATACCCCACCCAAATGTTCAAGTTGACTAGAGCCATATTTGCGCTCGATGAATCCACCTATTAAGAACAAATTCGCTTTTACAATGATGTGATGAACAATGTAGAAAATGGCACCGGCTAAAGCTAAGGGAGTGTAAATAGCCAACCCCATGATCATATAGCCTATTTGGCTAATAATATGAAAAGAAAGAATTTTCTTAATGTCGAATTGGCTAGCCGCTCCTAAAACGCCCGTTAACATGGTTAGCCCTGCGACCCAAATTAACGTCGGTTGCCAGCCACTCTCGGAGAGCGGAAATACTAAGGTGAAGACTCTTATCAACGCGTATACACCGACTTTAGTAAGCAACGCGGCAAACAGTGCAACCACACCGCTTGGTAACGTGTGATAAGAAGCTGGCAACCAAGCAAATAAAGGAAAGAGTGCCGCTTTAATAGAGAAGGCAAACAAAAACAGCGCGGACAGCATCATGTTGATGCTCAATTCATTTTCTCCTACTTTGGTGTAGAGATCGGCCAGGTTCAAGGTGCCCGTTGCGCCATACAACAAGCCGATAGCAAGCAAAAATACCAGCGTCGAAATCAGGTTCAACATGACGTACTTTACTGCACCATCAACTTGAGTTTTCGTTGCATCTAACACCATTAAACCAAATGATGAAATGAGCATGACCTCAAACCAAACATACAGATTAAAAATATCTCCAGTCAGGAAAGCGCCATAAACGCCAGCAAGCAACATGTGCATTAACGCATGGTAATTGCTATAGGAGGGCTTTCGGTGAAGGTCCGCCATCGCGTAGAAAACACATATCGCACCAATCACCGCCGTTATCATCACCATAGCAACGCTGAGGTAATCTGCGACAAACACGATACCAAATGGCGCACTCCACTGACCAAAAGCAACGGCTTGAATACCATTATTTATGATGTTTTCTGTGAGAAAGCCCGCTACGAAAAGGTTCGAAATCGCACTTACTCCGCTCAACCACTCAACACTTTTTGTTGAGCGACGGACGAAGAAGATAGTCAACGCCGTACTCAGCGAGAGAACAACCGGTAACGTAAGCAAAATCGAACTCATTGACCCTCCTCAGAACGTTGCATTTCATCGACGTTTGCAGTTCCAGTGTCTTTATAAGCTCGATAGAACAGCATTAAAGCAAAAATAAGCAGTCCAAAACCGATGACTATCGCAGTTAAGATAAGCGCTTGAGGTAAAGGATTTGCCGCGCTATCTGGTGGTAAAAGAGCATTATCGCCAATCAATGGCGGTTCTCCGGGCGTCAGCCTCCCAGCGGTAAAAATAGCAAGGTTAACCGCACTACTGAGTAACATGATGCCGAACAAAAGACGCAAGATATGCTTTTCAAGCATTAAATAAACACCTGCTGCGACAAATACTCCAACGACAACACTCCAGACTATTTCCATCACTCTAGCTCCTCATTAATACGAAGCAGCATACCCATCACGCCACCTATAACGGCAAGGTAAACACCAACATCAAAAACCAATGGCGTCCCTAGTGGTATCACATCTTTCCACCACAGTCCGGTCAAAAACGGTTTATCAAACGCAAAGCTCAAAGCACCAGAAACTAAGCTCAATGCGATGCCAGATAACGCAATGAGAAACGGCTTGAAATACAACCTAGAACGAACGTATTTCGGTGATTCCGCGAACATGAGAAGTGATAAACCAATAACGGCAATCAACGCACCAATAAAGCCACCACCCGGTTCATTATGACCACGTAACAACAGATACACTGAAAATACGAGCATGAGTGCCGAAACAATGTGTGCCGTGGTTGCAAAAATTAATGATTGGATACGATTTTGCTTTTTCGCTCTTGTCTTAAGCAAACTCACTGCCGCAATCCCTGCAATAACAACGACAACAACTTCTCCCAATGTATCAAATGCGCGAAAGTCGACCAGAATAACGTTAACAATGTTTCGCCCATGTCCACCCGGGACACTGTTTTCTGCAAAGAAATCTGACACCGAAGAGTCCATCGGCTGAGACGTGATTCCTAACAAAAGTAAAGTAACCGAAACACCTATCACACCTGCTATGCAAATATTCGCTACTTTACGTTTTATTGAATGCTTGGGCACGGTGGTTAGACGTGGCATATGACGCATTAACAATGCAAGAAAGACCACCATTAATGTTTCCACTAACAGTAAAGTCTTCGCAACGTCCGGGGCGCTATAAATCATAAAAACAAGCGTGGTCATGAAGCCAATCATACCAAGCGCAGAAATCGCAAGAAGTCTTGCGTGGGACAACGTACATACGAGCGCAGCACCAATCAACAATAAGGCAATACCAATCTCATAGAAAGTGACACTTGAAAGTTCGCCAACCAAAGGCAGAGGAATAAGCGCTACCTGACTCAGTAACGCAACGGCAAGTACCGTGAAAAATAATAGGACATAGCGACTCAATTTCTTTTGCTGTAACCGCGCCGTTTGCCACTTCGCCACTGTCATCATGCCATCTAATAGTCGTTCAAAAATATTCTCCGCTTTGGGGACGAATAGATGTAACCGCTGAAAAAATGCAGACACAGTAGGATAAACACGGTACACCACATACCCCAACGCTAGCGTAATAACGCTTAACACTAACGGTACATTCACGCCATGCCATAGTGATGTCTCTTTAAGAGTTGCTGTGGGCAGAATGTCAGCAGAGCCCGGAAAAATAATATTGCGATCTAACCAATTCAAACCGAATAACGGAACTAGGAGGCTGCCAACTGCCAAGAGCAAAGGCGAGATCCACATGGCTTTTTTTGTCTCAACTGGCTTAGTTTCAATCGGCACGAGATCACGGCGAGCAAAGAATGGTCTCGCAATAAGCATAATGGTTAGCGCGACCATCAGTATATTCACGATTAAAAGTACAAAGGCGATCCAGTTATTGAGCTCTACTGCGGACTTGTACATGTACTCTTTGCTCAAAAAGCCTAACAACGGCGGGAACCCCGCTTTAGACAATGCAGCCAAACTCCCCGCAACCATGCTGATGACGAGAACTGACTTCAGGCCGTACAATTGATCAATATCTCGTGTTCCTGTCGCTTTGTCGATATTACCCACCACCATAAACAGCGCAGCTTTATAGAAAGAGTGAGCGAGAATAAACATCAATACTGCACTAACGGCCAAATCTGTGCCCATACCTAGTAATAATGTTAATTTACCCAAAGCAACATTCGTGCTGTAGGCTAGCATCAGCTTCAAGTCAGTTTGTTTTAATGCGACAAATGTGCACCAAATGGCCGTGATACTCCCAGTGATGACTAAAGCATAAAACCAGATCTCGCTGTGGGCATAAACTGGCGATAAACGTGCTAATAGGTAAATGCCTGCCTTTACCATTGTTGCCGAGTGTAAATACGCACTGACCGGAGTGGGAGCTGCCATCGCGTTAGGTAGCCAAAAATGAAACGGGAATTGCGCAGATTTAGTAAATGCACCGAGTAGTATGAGCACTAGAGATGGGATAAACCATTCATGCTGCGCAATAGTTCCTGCCTGCTCGATAATGGTATTTAGCTCATAACTCCCTGCCATTGCTCCCAGCAAGATAAGACCCGCTAGCAACGCTAGTCCACCAGCACCGGTAACAATCAGCGACTGCAAGGCGTTTTTCCGAGACGTTTTATTTTCGTGATTAAACCCGATCAGTAAGTAAGAAGTGATGGTGGTGAGTTCCCAGAAAACAAATAACAACAGAATATTATCGCTCATCACAATCCCTAGCATGGCAAGCATGAATAGGGTTAGATACAAATGAAAGGAAAACCGGCTATCACTTTCTCGTAAATAAGCCAAAGCGTAGATTTGAATCAGTGCGCCAATCCCACTGATCAGTCCCGCAAAAAGAAATGAAAGACCATCTAATCTAAAGCTAAGGTTGATATCGAGGCTTGGTATCCATTCCGCATTCCAGCTCACGCCTGCAGGAGTATAGATATAGAAGAGAAAAGAGAAGATTAAAACTGGCAGCGCAGGGAAAATCAGTAAGACCAACTGATTACCTAGGTTTTTCGGCAGGTTTTCTTTACCCGTTATGTTATTCAACATCGCAGCCCATTCGTTATTATAAGAAGGTACGCGCTATTCGGCGCAAATGACAAACTCCACTGTATTGTTTTAGCCCAAGCGCTTCAAAAACGATCATGAAACCAAGGGAAAAGTAGCAAACAGTAATCACTGAGTGCTACTTAGAGGAACGCCGATACAAACCGCTATTTGCTGTCTGCTACGGCATAAGAACGTAGGTCACTACTTACGTGTTCTTGGCTGAATGTATATGGATTATCGTCATCAGCTAACTCGAATGCATCGTAGGTGCAGTCACCGATATCATTTCTCGGACAAACATAAACATTCGAACGTTCTATCATTTCTGTGTGGCATTTCGGGCATAGGTTTTTCATGTCACTCTCCTCTGATAACTTATTGATACATTGATAATTCCATGTTCTAGAGATCCATCTCCCTCCTTTACCTAAAACATAACTTAAACCCAACTTTGTTACACCCCAATTACTGAATCGGTGAGACAAAGCCATCGGGCTTAAGAGCGACCAAACTACAGTTAATCGATTGCAAAATATTTTCAGCCGTATTACCAATGACATAGCCAGATATACCAGTTCTCGCTAAGGTTCCCATTACCAGCACGTCTACCTCAATACTCTCTACGTAATCTGGAATCTTTTCGTCGGGTTTTCCATGCAGGTGGTGAATCACAATTTCACCTGTAATCCCAGACTCCTCCAACAGCTGTTGCAGAGCTTGTTTATGATCGGCTTTTGCTTTGTCGAGTTCATGTTTCAACTCAGCATCATCGACTTGAATCCAAGCGTTACCATTAAGGTAGTTTTCTAAGTAATACTCCCAGCAAGAAATCACGTGTAAACGACTATCGCAGGTGTCGGCTATCGAACGCGATAATTCGAGTAAACGCACGGCTAATGAGTGCTGTTCATCGCTTGCCGTTAATGGGTCGATAGCCACAGCAACACGGCGTTTATCTCTTGGCTTATCAATTGGTCGGTGCAACCAAAGCGGACAAGGGCATTTTCGTAACAGAGTCATATCAATAGCTTTGAAACCCTCAGCACCTTCACCGAGCGGTTCAGCTTCTTTGATGATGAGATCTTTGTTATCAGCTAATGCTTCTTGAATAATACAGACAGCGGGCTTTTCACTGCTTTTCACAGTAAGAGGAAATGCGAGATCCTCTTCAGAGAGTCCCAGCTTCTGTCTATATTCGTGAATACTTTGTTTGAGGGAGTCTTGCAGCGATTGCTCATAACTTTGCTGATACTGGATCATGTCTGTTGGGAAATCAGGACACGCTATTAGCCCTGAGACAGGCACTTTGTTGCTAGATGCAATCCTCATCGCTTGTTCGAGGGCGTCACTATGGCCTGGCAATCCTTGTGTTGCAAAAAGTATGTTTGCGAATCGTTTCATACACACCTCCTTGTTTGGTTAAATATTAACCACCAACAAAGTATAATACCTAACGGATAATTGTAACGGCTTGTGACGTTGATGAAATCAATTCTCATTAAGAGACGGATATTGCTTCATTTTGTTTTACGTCACACTCTCCTTTCTTCACAACTATCGCCTTCGACCTAAATAAATTCCGCTACCTAAAGTTGAGACCAAATAAAAAACCAAATTACTCAAAGTTTTTTCTCACCTTGAGTAACTTGGGTATAAGCAATAACACACTTAGTGTCCGGATTTAAATGGATGACCTAAATTTTCACGCAACTTAGTTTAAAGATGCCATCTCAATCACGAATCGATATGCAAAGTTTTACGGCTTTAGTGACCTAAAATCGCCGTAACTCAATGTTAAGGTTGTTGTTTTGTCGGTGCCAAAGCAATTTCACGAACACATACACCTTGCGGTTGCTGATAAGCAAACAGCACTGCTCGTGCAATGTCGTCTGCGGCCAACACACCGCCCATATCCACCTTCCAGGCGTCATAACCATCTTTAATATCTTGAGACGTTGTATGTGAAAGTAATTCCGTTTCCACTGCACCAGGTGCAATCGTGGTAACGCGAACATTTGATGACGCAACTTCTTCACGTACGTTTTCAGAAATAGCATGAACCGCAAATTTGGTACCGCAATAAGCAGCATGATCAGGGAATGTTTTCTTGCCCGCAATAGAGCTGATGTTAATGATCGTACCACTGTTACGTGCTTTCATAGGTGCTAGGACGGACTGCATGCCATTGAGCAAACCAATTACGTTCACATCAAACATGCGCTTCCACTCCGATGCTTCCTGAGTATCTATCTGACCTAGAAGCATAACGCCTGCGTTATTTACAAGTGCATCTACCGGACCATACAACGCTTCAGCTTTCTCAATTGCAGCCTCAAAAGAAGCTTTGTCGGTCACATCTACCTTTTCACAAAGCGTATTTGGTAAGTTTAATGCTTCCAAACGTTCTACACGTCTTGCTAACAAAAGAAGAGCATGGCCCTGTTCACTGAAGTGACGTGCAATCGCTTCACCAATGCCTGAGCTAGCGCCTGTAATAACAATTAACTTTTTCATTTTGAATCCTTAATCGAACGGTTTACATCAGTGGCGGTAAGTTTAAGAAAACTTTGTTTGTTGATATATACCGACCTAGTTGAAACACTGTTGTTATACTGCAACAATACTTTTTTGAATTATGAAGAAGTCATCATGCAAACACACATCAACCTTGCGGATATTCGCTCTTTCGTCCTAATCGCTCAACTAGGAAACTTCACGAAAGCAGCAGAGCAACTTGGCGTTTCTCGCTCACACGTTTCACGTCAAATAACAAATCTGGAGCAACAGATTGGTGTCACTTTGCTACAAAGGACCACTCGAACACTGAACCTCACCGAAGCAGGCAAGGTTCTGTATAAACAGTGTGAAACTGCCCTTCACAATATTGATCAAGCTGTTATGGCAGTGGTTGATGATGTAGAAGACTTAAGAGGTGACATTCGTATCAACTGTGTGGGGGGCTATTTAGGAGAAGACGTTGTCGCAGATATCGTTACTCAGTTTCTAATCCAACACCCACAAGTGAGCATTAACTTAGATTTTAGTAGCCATCGTGTCGATTTAATCGCAGATGAATTCGACATCGCTTTTCGAATGGGAAAGTTAGAAGACTCCAACTTTATCGCTCGTAAACTGATCGATGTGAAAATGGGGACATACGCAAGCCCAAACTATTTAGAAACATATGGCTATCCTTCGCATCCAAAGGACTTAGAAAAACACATTTGTTTGACAGGTAGTGTGACACGGTGGGCATTTGAGAACACAAATACAAAGCAGTCAACGGAACACCAGATACGTGGACAGTTACGATGTAAGAGTGGCAGAGTAATGATAAAAGCAGCCCTGGCGGGAAATGGCATCATCCGTGTGCCAGCACTTTATTGTCAACAAGAACTCCAGACAGGCAAGCTAAAAGAAGTGTTTACCAATTGGAGCATTCCGAGTGTGGAATTTTCACTCCTTTATCATCACGACCGACATCAACCAAAACGCATCCGAGCCTTTGTTGATTTTACCACGCAATACTTTCGCAAACTGCAGAGTAAAGACAAGTAACCTGCACGTTGGTACCTGTCTATGTATGCTTTATAGGCTGAGCCTGTGAACCTGGGGTTTGTTTTAGAAAGAGTGTGAGCATTTTGACGCTTAAGGCTTGGTTTTCATAAACGTCAGAGGTGTTTGTCCAGTTTGCTTTTTGAAAAATGCAATAAAAGCACTGTCTGACGAAAACTCCAGCCAATCGGCAACTGCGCTGACTGGCATGCCCGTTGATAACAATTCAACTGCTTTTAAAAGCCTCCACTGTTGCCGCCAATCTTGATAATTCATGCCCGTTTCCGACTTAAATAATCGTGTTACCGTCTTGGTGCTCGCCCCTACTTTGTTTGCAAGAGTAGTAAGCGAAGGAGCTAGAAATGAAGGTTCAACCAACTCTCGACGAAACGTTGTTAAGCGCCGATGCGATGGCAAAGGCAACTGAAACGAATAACGTTTCGCAGCATAAAACTCCTCCCAAAAAAGCGCCGTCGTATTTACCATCTCGCTGCTAGGCTTATCCCACTCCCAAAATGACATTTTATCAATAAGAGCTTGGAGTAAATTATTCACTTCTATCATCGTGATCTTACTCGGACAGGCAAACTCCTCACAATCAAAATACAAAGATCGGTACGCCACCACATTCGTCATTAGTGCGCGATGCGGCGTATTAGGTGGGATCCAAACCGCCTTTGTCGGTGGCAAAATACAAATCGAGTCTTCCAGAGCAAAACTCATACAACCTTGAGGTGCGTACAATAACTGCCCTTTCTTGTGCTTATGCATACCTGAGTCGTGCTTGCCAATATCCGCAGCAATTCCCACTACATAATTAGTAATCTTGTCTGCATCAAATTGTGTTTTTTCGTTAATAAGCGCCATTTTGTCCGAATGTTGATGTATTTGGTTTTTATGTTGTTATTAGATCAATCATAGCCTCATTTATACTGCCCGCCAACTTCATTAACGATGGGTAACAATATGAATACTAAGCCCTCTTTATGGCTCATGCTGGTTATGTTGATGTTTCCGCAAATTGTAGAAACTATTTATAGCCCAGCGCTGAGCTCAATCGCTCTTTCATTTGATGTAAACCACGCACAAGCAGCCCAAACATTGTCGATTTACTTCCTAGCTTTTGCCATTGGCGTTGTAGTTTGGGGAGTTCTCGCAGATAAACTGGGAAGAAGGCCCACCATGCTTATTGGGTTCTTTATCTATGGTTGCGCATCTTTACTCGCAACTCAAACCGAAAGCTTTGCTGTTGTCATGACCGCGCGAGCCCTAAGCGCATTTGGTGTCGCGGTAGGATCCGTTGTCACACAGACCATGCTTCGTGACGCGTTTGACGGTCAAGAACTGAGTAAAGTCTTTAGCTTAATGGGAATGGGTATATCAATCAGCCCGGTAGTTGGCATGCTATTAGGCGGGCAGCTTACAGCGCTTGGTGGATACCGTTATGTGTTTTTTGCCTTGTTTTTAATCGCGTTAGTATTGCTCGCTTATAACGTTATTAAGCTTCCTGAAACACAGAAGGAACAGACACCAGTACGGTTGCATCAACTTAGCTGGAAAATGGTAAGAGACGCGCGAATTTGGCGCTCAGGATTATTGGTTGCTTTGTATAACATTGCTCTATTTTCTTATTACCAGCTTGGCGCATTTACTTTCTCAGCACTTGGGTATAACTCCGAACAATTTGGATACAGTGGCATGGTACTGGGGTTAGGCACTCTGCTTGGAAGTTATTTAAACAAATCCCTAGTGTCCAAAAATGTTCGAAAAAGCCAGCTACTTTGGTTCTCAGCAATATTGATTAGCGTTGGATCAGTCGGTGTGTTGATTCTGAACCAATCAATCTGGTTTGTTGCTCCAATGGTGTTAGTCGTCATGTCTTATGGGATTGCGATACCCAACATACTCAGTGATGCACTCGTTAATTATAAACAACAGGTTGGCAGCGCAGGCGCTTTATTTGGGCTCATGTACTACATCATGATCGGGACGGGATTAGCGATGGCTGGAACAGTACAAAACTTAGGTGTCGTTCTATTATCATGTAGCTGTTTAGCGATTTTATTAGCGTTTTCTAAAAGGCAAGTTCATACCAACTTGTGACCAGATACTACGCATTGCTTGCCTAATCTTCCGAAGATTGGTCTACATCTTTTCTAACGGTTAACTAAAACGTAAATAAAAAGCGCCTGTCGGCGCTTTAATTATCCATAGATCTTATTGCCATGTTGGCTCGCCAAACTCTTCACAACGTTGCTTGTCGTAATTTTCAATGCGCCCGCGTTTACCTACAAACTGAACCTGAACAACCATTCCAGCTTCAACATATTCACTGAAATAATCGCAAGAAACACGAAAACTAGTATCGCGTATCACAATTGGTACCCATTCATAGCCGCCGCTGCGTGGTAAGTAAGACTTGAAGGTAATGACCCCGTCATCTGAAACGTTGATTTCTTCATCATATTCATTCAACTTATAAAAACGTTGTCCATCAAACTCTGCCTTTGCTTTTTCAATTATTTCCTTCGTTGCTGTCGATTGCATCGGCGTATTTGACACCAGTTGACACCCAACAATAGATGTCAATACGGACAAAGCCAAAGCGAGTTTAGTTATTTTATTCATTTACCTAACCACTGTTGAATTATTCAACACTTACCACTTTAAAAGGAGGGAGACCATACTTTATTTTAAAGAAAGTAAATTACCACCTTCTAAAGAAGGTGGCTTTGTGTGAGCCCCCTAAAAGGGGGCCTTTGTTTAGTCCAGCG